>CAXNFL010000055.1:0-10192 GCA_964201555.1 Kiritimatiellia bacterium | reverse complement strand
GTGGACCAGCCGCCCCGCCTGATCGGCAACCAGATCGTGATGATCCTGGGCGCCAAATCGGGCAAACGGTAGGCCGCCCCGGGGCCGACTGAAGAAAAATACTGGACAGCCGGACCCCGATCCGGTAACCTACCGCCTTCATTTTCAAGTAAGGATTAGCGTTATGGGTAAGCAAAAGACGAGAAAAGCCGTGGCCAAGCGGTTCAGGGTGACGGCCAATGGGCGGGTCAAGTTCGGCCGTCCGTGCAAAAGCCATCTGAATACGGGCAAGACCCGGAAGCAGAAGCGGCAGTTGCGCAAGACGGGCGTCCTGAGCCATGCGTTCGAGATGAACATCCGCAAGATGTTGAAAGGTTAGGTGATTTATGCCGCGGGCAACTAATGCGCCGGCGTCACGCAAGCGCCGGAAAAGAATATTAAAGCAGGCGAGCGGCTTCCGCGGGAAGCGCAGCAAGCTCTTCCGCCAGGCCACCGAGGCCGTCGATCGCGCCATGAGCATGGCCACGACCCACCGCAAGCAGAAGAAGCGCGACTATCGCGCCCTCTGGATCGTGCGCCTGTCGGCCGCCTGCCGCGCCGCCGGAATCACCTACAGCCGCTTCGTCCAGGGGCTGACCAAGGCCCAGGTCGGGCTCAACCGGAAAATGCTTTCCGAAATCGCCGTCCGCGATCCCGAGAGCTTTACCCAGCTGATCGCGCAGGCTAAGAGCGCGCTGGCCTAGACCGGTTATCGGAATACGGCATGTCGCACATACGGCCAACCGCGCGGTTGGCCGTTTTTTTTTATCCGCCAGGCAAGGGGACACCATGAAGGCGAACGACATTCAGGAGCTCAAGCGCCAGGCGCTCGTCGAGGCGGCCGCGGCCGCCTCGGCCGACGCGCTCGAGGCCGTGCGGGTGAAATACCTCGGCCGCAAGGGGCTGCTGCCCGACATCATGACCGGGCTCAAGGACATGGAGCCCGCCGAGCGCCCGCTCGCCGGCCGCTACGCCAACGAGCTCAAGCAGGAGCTGGGCGACACGCTGGCCGCCCGCCGCGACGCCCTGGAGTCCGCCTCCCGCGCGGCCAACCGCGCGCCGTTCGACGGCACGCTGCCCGGCAACTGGCGCGCCGCCGGCTCGCGCCACCCCGTCTCCCAGGTCATCGCCGAAGCCATCCGCATCTTCCACGGCCTCGGCTTCACCGTGGCCGACGGCCCCGACCTGGAGACCGAGTGGCATAACTTCGACGCCCTCAACACGCCCGCCGACCACCCGTCGCGCGACACGCAGGACACCTTCTGGCTGAACGACAAGACCCTGCTGCGGACCCAGACGTCGCCCGTGCAGATCCGCGTCATGGAAGGTCGCAAGCCCCCCGTCCGCATCATCGCCCCGGGCCGCTGCTACCGGCGCGACACGACCGACGCCACCCATAGCGCCAACTTCCACCAGATCGAGGGGCTTTATGTCGACCGCCAGGTGTCGCTGGCCGACCTCAAGGGCGACATCACCCACTTCGCCCGCGAGATGATGGGCGCGGACGTCAAGGTCCGCTTCCGCCCCCACTTCTTCCCCTTCACGGAGCCCAGCGTGGAGTACGATTTCTCCTGCCACATGTGCAAGGGCGCCGGCTGCCGCGTCTGCAAGCACAGCGGCTGGATCGAGATCTCCGGCGCGGGCATGGTCAACCCCCGCGTCTTCAAGAACGTCGGCTACGATCCCGAAACCTGCTCCGGCTACGCCTTCGGCATGGGCGTGGAGCGCATCGCCATGATCAAGTTCGGCATCGAGGATATCCGGCTGCTGTACGAAAACGACGTCCGCTTCCTGGAGCAGTTCACATGAGAATCCCCCTCAGCTGGCTGAATGACTATGTGAGCCTCGAGGGCGTGTCCCCGAAGGAGCTGGCCGACCGCCTGACCTTCTCCGGCCTCGAGGTCGAGGGCATCGAGACGCTCGGCTCGGACTTCAAGGGCTTTGTCGTGGCCGGGGTGACGGCCGTGCGCCCGCACCCGAACGCCGACAAGCTCCGCCTGGTGACCGTGGAGCGCGGGGCCGAGGGCCCGCTGGAAGTGGTCTGCGGGGCCCCCAATGTGGAGGTCGGCATGAAGGCCGCCCTCGCCGTGATCGGAACCGTCCTGCCCGACGGCACGGTAATCAAGGCCGCCAAGATCCGCGGCGTGCCCAGCAGCGGCATGCTCTGCGCCGAGGACGAGCTCGGCCTCTCGGATAAGCACGAGGGCCTGATGCGCCTGCCGGCTTCCGCCGTTCCCGGGACGCCGCTGTCCACCCTTCTCGGCCCGCCGGAAACGGTGCTGGTCGTCGAGGTGACGCCCAACCGGCCCGACTGCCTCAGCCTGCTGGGCATCGCCCGCGAAGTGGGGGCCCTGCTGGGCCGCCCCGTCAAGCGCCCCTCCGTGGAGCTGCCCGAAAAGGGGCCCGCGGCCTCGGCCCGCATCGGCGTGGAGATCCGCGATCCCGCCCTGTGTCCCCGCTATATCGCCCGGCTCCTGACCGGGGTGAAAGTCGGGGAATCCCCGGCGTGGATGCAGAAGCGGCTCCAGCTGGCCGGCATCCGCGCCATCAGCAACGTGGTCGATATCACGAACTATGTCATGCTCGAATGCGGCCATCCGCTGCACGCCTTTGACCTGCGCCGGCTGCGCGGCGAGCGCATCATCGTGCGCACGGCCGGCGAGGGCGAAGTCATGAAGACGCTCGACGGCGTCGAGCGCAAGCTGACCCCCCGCAACCTGATGATCTGCGATGCCGAGCGCCCCGTGGCGCTGGCCGGGATCATGGGCGGCGAGGAGAGCGGGATCGCGGCCGACACGGCCGACGTGCTCCTGGAAAGCGCCTATTTCAAGCCCGAGTGCATCCGCTATACGTCCAAGACCCTGGGGCTCACGAGCGAGTCCACCTATCGCTTCGAGCGCGGAGCCGATGTGCTGGGCGCCGACTGGGCGGGCCGCCGGGCCGCGGCCCTGATGGCGGCCCATGCCGGCGCAACGGTGGCCGCGGGCGCCGTGGACGCCTTTCCCCGCCCCCCGGAGAAGCGGCAGCTCACCCTCCGCCTCGACCCGGCGCGCGCCCTGCTGGGCGTGCCGATCGAAGCCGCCCGCGTGGAGGCCATCTTCCGGTCGCTGGAGCTCGGCATCGCCCGCTCGGACGCCGCCTCGGTGACGGTGGAGGTGCCCGCCTTCCGCGTGGACCTGACCCAGGAGGCGGACCTGATCGAGGAGGTGGCCCGGATTTACGGGCTCGACAACATCCCCGCGCCGGCCCCCTCGGCCCGCCTGGTGCCGGAGGTGACCGACCGGACGGTCCGCGCGCGCCTGGAGGTCAGCCGCCAGCTGGCCGCCCTGGGCCTGACCGAGATCCTGAACTACACCTTCACCAGCGACCGGCTGCTGAAGGTGTTCAATCTGAGCCCGGAATCCCAGGTGCGCCTGCCGAATCCGATCAGCGCCGACCAGGTGGTGCTGCGGCCCTCCCTGATGCCGCAGCTTGTCGAGACGCTCGGCCGCAACCGGTCGCGCCAGCGGGCGGAGGCGGCCCTCTTTGAGGCGGGCCGCGTCTTCACGCGGAAGGCGGACGGCTCGTTCGAAGAGCACGACCGGGTCTGCATCGGCCTGATGGGCGCGGTGGGTCGCAGCGTGATGGGGCGGACCGGGGCGCCGGGGGCGGACGAGGCGTTCGCCTGGCTCACGGGGATCCTGGAAGGCCTGTGCCGCGGCCTGCGCGTGCCGGCCCGGCAAAAGGGCGGCCTGCGGCTGCCCAATCCGGTGCTGGAGCCGGCCGAGCTGGCCTGGGCGGAGCCGGGCATGGGCGCCCGCGTCCTGCTGAACGGCGAGGTCTGCGGCGAGGCCGGCATCCTGCGGCAGGAGATGGCGCGGGAATGGCGGATCGGCGAGCCGGTGGGGGTGGCCGAGCTGGATGCGGACAAACTGGCGGCCCATGTTTTCGACGTGCCCGCCTCGCGGCCCATCCCGGCCTATCCCTCCGTGGACCGCGATGTGGCCCTGATCGTGCCGGAAGCGGTGCGGCATGAGGACATCGTCCAGGCGATCCTGAAAGTCGCGCCCAACGAGCTTCGCCAGGTGCGCTTATTCGACATTTACCGGGGCGAAAACGTGGGCGGTGGACGCAAGAGCATGGCCTATGCGCTGACCTACCAATCCCAGGAAAAAACCTTGACGGATGAAGAGGCGAACGGCTATCATAATAGGATCAAGGCGGGGATTGTGAGCGACCTCCAGGCGGAGATTCGCGCGTAAGAAAAAAATCAGGACCTATGCAAGTCGTGTCATGGTATTGGCCGGTGATCGCGGGTTTCTTCCTGCTCTTCCTTCTTGGGAAGGGAGTCAGGGCCGTGTCGCCGGTTTTGATCCGGGTGGTTCGAGCGGAGGCCCCGCCAGAGGTGTGGAACCAGAGAGGCGATTGCCTCCTGGTTTTGCGCTGCGGGCTAGGCGCCGTCGGATGGGATCCGCCGGAGGCTGGGCGCGGCTGTTCTTTGACAGGCAGAATATCCTGATTTTAACACTTTCCCTGCCTTGACCGTGTATAGGCTCGATGCTCTTACCCTTTATTATTATAGGGGACTGTAAAACGGCGTTGCCCACATGCCCGCTTGCGGGACTTGGAAACCGCCGGATATCGTCCCCACCTGAACGGTGAGGTACAGAGCTCACACGCCTTTACGACAAGGTGGGGTTTCTTTTTTCATGGACCTGTTCGACGAGCAGAAAGACCAGGGAGCAAAAACCGCAACCCGGGAGCCGCTGGCGGCCCGGATGCGGCCCCGCACCCTTGATGAGATCGTGGGGCAGGAGTCCATCCTGGGCGAGCACGGGCTGCTGCGCCGCGCCATCCTGGCCGACCGGCTCAGCAGCCTCATTCTTTACGGCCCTCCCGGCAGCGGCAAAACCTCCATCGCCGAGGTCATCGCCCGCGTCACCAAGCGCCGCTTCGAGCGCACCAGCGGCGTGCTGGCCAATGTGGCCACCCTGCGCGGCCTTCTGGAGGCGGCGTGGAACCGGCGCGTGCGCGAATCCGTCTCCACGATCCTCTTCATCGACGAGATTCACCATTTCAACAAGTCCCAACAGGACATTCTCCTGCCCTATGTCGAGGATGGCACCATCACCCTGATCGGCGCCACCACGCACAATCCCTTTTTCTTCATCAACAGCCCCCTGACCTCGCGCTCCCTCGTCTTCGAGCTCCAGCCCCTGTCCGAAGAGGCCATCGTCACCCTCCTGAAGCGCGCCCTGGTCGACGAGCGCGGCCTGGGCGACTGGCGGGTGGACGCGGTTGACGAGGCGCTGCGGCACCTGGCCGCGGTGTGCGAGGGCGACGCCCGCCGGGCGCTCGGCGCTCTCGAGGTGGCGGCGCTCACGACTCCGCCGGGGCCCGACGGCCGCGTGCGCGTGAGCCGCGATGTGGCTGGCGAGTCGATCCAGAAAAAAGCCGTGGTCTACGATCACGACGAGGACGGCCACTACGACACGATCTCCGCGTTCATCAAGAGCGTGCGCGGCTCCGATCCGCAGGCCGCCGTCTACTGGCTGGCCAAGATGCTGTACGCGGGCGAGGATCCGCGCTTCATCGTCCGCCGCCTCATTGTGCTGGCCTCCGAGGACATCGGCAACGCCGATCCGCGCGGGCTGACCGTGGCCGTCTCGGCCCTGCAGGCGGTCGAGTTCCTTGGCATGCCCGAGGCGCGCATCACCCTTTCGCAGTGCGTCACCTACCTGGCCACGGCGCCCAAGAGCAACTCGGCCATCGTCGCGGTGGACAAGGCGCTGGACGACGTCAAGGCCGGCCGGGTGCTGCCGGTTCCCCTCCATCTGAGGGACACCCACTACGCGGGCTCCAAGTCGCTGGGCCACGAGGGCTACCAGTACGCGCACAGCTTTGACGGCCATTTCGTGGACCAGGCGTACATGCCCTCGGAAGCGGTGTACTACGAGCCGTCGGACCAGGGCTACGAGGCGGTCATCCGCCAGCGGATGGACGGATGGAAAGCGCGCCGGGCGGGGAAGCCCGAAGCGCCCGGGCGGGAAGGGGTCGCATGACCAAGGACGACCTCCGCCTGGAGATGAGGCGGCGCCGCGCGGCGCTGGATCCGGCCGAAGCGGCCGGCGCCTCCCTCGAGGCGCAGGCGCGCCTCGGCGCCCTGCCGGCTTTCCGGCGGGCCCGCCGCATCGGCCTGTACCTGGCCCGGGCGGGCGAGGTGGCGACCGACCGCCTGGTGGAGGCCGCCTTTGCCGCCGGCCGGGAGGTGGCCGTTCCGGCGCGGTGCGGGGGGAAGGCGGACTACCGCTTCTGCCGGCTGCGGCCGGGCGCGCCGCTGCGGGTCGGCGCGCTGGGGATTGGCGAGCCGGCCCGGCCCGAGTGGCTGGAGGCCGCCGAACTGGATTTGATTGTGGCGCCGGGCGTGGCCTTCGACGCGCGCGGTCATCGGCTGGGGCACGGCCTCGGCTGCTATGACCGCATGCTCGCGGGGGCGGGCCGGGCGGTCAAGGCGGGCTTGTGTTTCGAGTGGCAGATGGCGCCGGAGGTTCCGGCGGATGAGCGGGATGTGGCCATGGATTGCGTGGTCACGGAATGGAACATATACGGGGGCGAAGCGGCGGCGGGTGCGCAGTCCGTTCCGGCTTCGAACGGTTAAGAAAAACAAGGGGAAAGGGTAAAAAATGGATGCGATCAGCTTGATCGTTGGAGTGGCGGCCGGAATTTTGTTCGGCGGAGCCGGCGGATATGCGATTAACGCCTCGTTGGCGCGGATGCGGATGCGGAATGCGAAAGGCAACGCCGACGAGCTCATTGAGCAGGGCCGGCGCGAGGCGGAGACGATCCGCAAGGAAGCCAAGATCCAGGCGCGCGAAGAGGTGCACAAGGCCAAGGAGGAGTTTGAAAACTCCTGCAAGTCGCGCAAGCAGGAGCTGACGGCCCAGGAAGACCGCATGAAGCTGCGCGAGGAGAACCTCGAGCGCAAGGTGTCGCTGATCGAGCGGCGCGACCGCACCGTGTCCGAGCGGGAGACGGACCTGACCAAGCGCGAGGCGGACCTGGCTAAGCGCGAAGGGGATCTGGCCGCCGCCAAGGCCGACTTGCAGAAGCTGTTCGACGAGCAGAAGCTGGCCCTCCAGAAGGTCGCCGGCATGACGCAGGAGGAGGCCCGCCAGCTGCTCCTGACGCGCGTGGAGACCGAGCTGCACAACGAGGTGGGCGGCCTCATCCGCCGCTCCCAGGAGCACGCCCGCGAGACGGCGGAGCGCGAGGCCCGCAAGATCGTGACCCTCGCCATCCAGCGCTACGCCTCCAGCCACGCCTGCGAGTCCATGACCAGCACGGTCACCCTGCCGTCCGACGACATGAAGGGGCGCATCATCGGCCGCGACGGGCGCAACATCCGGACGCTGGAAAGCGTCACCGGCGTGAACCTGCTTATCGACGACACGCCCGAGGCCGTCGTGGTCTCGGCCTTCGATCCCGTCCGCCGCGAGGTGGCCCGCCAGTCCCTCGAGCGGCTGATTTCCGACGGCCGCATTCATCCGGCCCGCATCGAGGAGGTGGTCGCCAAGGTGCGCGAGGAGATGGACACCGTGATGCGCGAGGCCGGCGAGGAAGCCGCCTACCAGTGCGGCATGACCGGCGTGGACCCCGAGGTGGTGCGCATGCTCGGCCGCCTCAAGTTCCGCAGCAGCTATTCGCAGAACGTGCTCATGCACAGCCTCGAGGTGGCGCAGCTGATGGGGCTGATGGCGCCTTGCCTGGGCCTGGACCCCACCCTGGCCAAGCGCATCGGGCTGCTGCACGATATCGGCAAGGCCATGGATCACGAGGTGGAGGGCGGTCACGCCGTCATCGGCGGCGACTTCCTGCGCCGCCACGGCGAGCCGCCGGTCGTCGTCAACGGCGTGGCCTCGCACCACGAGGAGGTGCCCGCCGAAAGCCTGTACGCCACGCTGACCGCGGCGGCCGACGCCATCTCCGGCTCGCGCCCCGGCGCCCGCTGCGAGACCACGGAAATCTACATCAAGCGGCTGGAGAAGCTGGAGGCCATCGCCAACGGCTTCGCCGGCGTCGAGAAGAGCTACGCCATCCAGGCGGGCCGCGAGATCCGCGTGATCGTCGTGCCCGAGAAGGTCGATGACAACGCCTCCTTCGTGATGGCCCGGAACATCAGCAAGAAGATCGAGAGCGAGCTGCAGTACCCCGGCCAGATCAAGGTGGTGGTGGTCCGCGAGACCCGCGCCGTGGAGTACGCGAAGTGATGCGGATCCTCATGGTCGGCGACATCGTGGGCAACCCCGGGCGCAGCGCCTTTGCCAGGACCGTCACGCGGATGCGGGCCGACAAGGCCGTGGACGTGGTGGTGGCCAATGCGGAGAACGCCGCGGGCGGCAAGGGCATCACGCGCCCCATGGCCGAGGAGCTCTTCGCGGCCGGGGCCGATGTGATCACGCTGGGCGATCACGCCTGGGATCAGCGCGAGTTCGTCAACGAGATCAAGTCGTTTCCCGCCGTGGTGCGGCCCGCGAACTTCGCCCCCGGCGCTCCGGGCCGGGGCTTCCACACGTTCGAGAAGAACGGCGTCCGCGTGACCGTCATGGTCCTGGTGGGGCGCGTGTTCATGAATCCGTACGACTGCCCGTTCCGGACCGCCGACGCCATCCTGACCCGCGAGCCGAACCTGGGAAGGATCATCCTGGTGGACATGCACGGCGAGGCGACCTCCGAGAAGATCGCCATGAGCCGGCACCTGGACGGCCGCGTCACGGCGGTCTGCGGCACCCACACGCACGTGCAGACGGCGGATGAGCGGATCATGCCCGGCGGTACGGCGGCCATCACGGACCTGGGCATGACGGGGCCGAAGGATTCGGTGATCGGCCGCTCGGCGGACGCCGTGATGAAGACGTTCCTCACCGGCATGCCGTCCAAGTTCGAGGTCGGCACCGGCGATGTGGAGCTGGACGGCGTGATGCTGGAAGTGGACGAGCTGACCGGCCGGTGCCGGAGCATCAAGCGCGTCCGGGAGAAGCTGGCGAAGTAGCCGGCGGGGCCGCGGCAGGGAGCGTCATGGACGATCTGTTCGAGAACACCGCGCGCCGGGCCGAGTCGCCGGCGCGGACCGTCACGCAGCTGACGCGGCTGATCCGGATGTCGCTCGAGGGCGCTTTTCCCGACGTGCGCGTGGAGGGCGAGGTGTCGAACCTGCGCATCCCCGCCTCGGGCCACTGCTATTTCACGCTGAAGGACGAGAACGCCCAGATCCAGGCGGTCGTCTGGAAAACCGCCCTGCGCGGCCTGCGGGTGAAGCCCGAGGAGGGCATGGCCCTGCGCCTGACCGGCTCGGTGACGGTTTTCGAGAAGGGCGGGCAGTACCAATTATCGGTACGGCAGGCGGAGCTGCGCGACGCCAAGGGCGACCTGCTCCGGCGCTTCGAGGCGCTCAAGGCCCGGCTCCAGGCGGAGGGCCTTTTCGAGGCGGCCCGCAAGCGGCCGCTCCCCCTGCTGCCGCGGCATATCGCGGTGGTGACCTCGCCCACCGGCGCGGCGATCCGCGATATCCTGAAGGTCTTCGACCGCCGGTTTCCCAACCTGCACATCGTCATCGCGCCGGCCCGGGTGCAGGGCGAGGGCGCGGCCCAGGACATCGCCGCCTGGATCGACCGGCTGAACGCCCTGGGCGGGTTCGACCTCCTGATCGTGGGCCGCGGCGGCGGCAGCATCGAGGACCTGTGGTGCTTCAACGAGGAGGCGGTGGCCCGGGCGGTGGCGGCCTCGCGCATTCCGGTGATTTCGGCCGTGGGCCATGAGACCGATTTCACGATCTGCGATTTTGTGGCGGATGTCCGGGCGCCCACGCCGTCGGCCGCGGCCGAGATGGCGGTGGGCACCAAGGCGGGGATGGAGACGGCGCTGGCGGCCTTCTCGCGGCGCCTGCTCGCCGGATTGGAGCGGCGGCGGATCTGGGCCACGGAGGTGGAGATCCTGGCGCAGGGGCTGAGCGCGGGCTTGCGGGAGGGGCTGGGCGCGGCCCGGCGGCGGCTCGGGAATGCCGCCGGCAGCCACGGATTCCGGGAGCCGCTCCAGATCGTGCGCCAGGGCCGCGAGCGGCTGGCCCGCTGGCAGGCGGGGCTGACCCGCGCGGTGGAGGGGCGGGCGCGCAACGCGGAGCAGCAGCGGGACGCCCTGG
>CAXNFL010000054.1:0-10212 GCA_964201555.1 Kiritimatiellia bacterium | reverse complement strand
CACGAGGGCTTCTGCATCCCGCTGCTGGAGGCCATGGCGCACGGGGTTCCCGTGCTGGCCTACGCGGCGGCGGCCGTGCCCGAGACGATGGACGGCGCGGGCGTGCTGGTGAGCCGGAAGGACTATCCCGAAATGGCGGAGCTGATGGGGCGCCTGTGCCGGGACCAGTCCCTCCGGGCCGCCGTGACGGCCGGCCAGGCGGCCCGCGTGCGCCGCTATTTCGAGCGGGACCTGGCGGGCGAGCTGCGCGGCCTGCTGGAGCCCTGGCTGCGGGAGCCGCGCCCGTGAGCGCCCTGCACCAGGTGTGCGCCGGCTTTTCCAAGGGCGATGCGATCAGCCACGAGGCGCTGACGCTCCGGGGCTTGTTTCGAAAATGGGGAATGACGTCCGAGATTTTCTCCGAGGGCCGCTGGATTCAGCCGGCCCTTCGGGGGGAGGCGCGGGACGCGGCGGCGCTGCCGGCGCTGTGCCGGCCCGGCGATGTGGCGCTGCTGCACCTGTCGATCGGCTCGCCGGTCAACGCGCTGTTCCGGGCGCTGCCCTGCCGCAAGGCGATCCTTTACCACAACGTGACGCCGCCGGCGTATTTTGACTGGGTGAAGCCCGAGACGGCGCGGATGCTGCGGGCGGGCCTGGCGGATGTGCGGGCGCTGGCGGGCGCGGCGGCCGTGAACCTGGCGGACAGCCGGTTCAATGCGGCGGAGCTCGAGGCGGCCGGCTACGCGGACGTGCGGGTGCTTCCCCTGGTGCTCGACCGGGCGCGCCTCGCGGAGCCGGCCGATCCGGCGGCGGAGCAGGCCCTGCGCGACGGAAAGCGGAACATCCTGGCCGTCGGGCGGATCGCGCCGAACAAGAAGATCGAGGATCTGCTGGCGGCCTTTGCCTATTTCCAGCGGGTCGAGGAGCCCGAATCCCGCCTGGTGCTGGCGGGCAGCTGGGCGGGAACGGAGCGCTATTATCGCCTCCTCGCGACGCTGGTCCGGAACCTGGGGCTGCGCGATGTCGTATTCCGCGGCACGGTTCCCCAGCCGGTGCTCCACGCGCTTTACGCGGCGGCGGATGTCTACTGGTGCCTGAGCGAGCACGAGGGCTTCTGCATTCCCCTGCTGGAGGCGATGGAGTTCGGCGTGCCCGTCCTCGCCTATGCGGCCGCCGCGGTTCCCGAGACGATGGACGGGGCGGGCGTGCTGCTGGCGCGGAAGGATTATCCCGAGGCGGCCGGCCTGACCGCCGCCTTGATCCGGGACGGCGCGCTGCGCGAGCGCGTGCGGCGGGGCCAGCGCGCGCGCATGAGCCGGTTCTGGGCGCGCGACCTGGAAGCGGAACTGCGGGGGAATCTGGCTCCGTTGCTCGGAGCGGGGGGCGGCATATGAAGAGGGTGGTGGAAACGACAAGCCCCGCGGAGACGCGGGCCCTGGCCGCGGCCCTGCTGCGCGAGCTGCCGGACCGGAAGCTCTTTGCCCTGCGGGGCGAGCTGGGCAGCGGCAAGACCTGCTTTGTGCAGGGGCTGGCGCAGGCGCTGGGCGTGACCCGGGCGGTGACAAGCCCGACCTATACGCTGGTGAACGAATATGAGGCGGGCGGCGTGAGGCTGGTGCACATGGACCTGTACCGCATCGGCCGGCCCGAGGATGCGCTGGATTTCGGGCTCGATGAGTACCTGGACGATCCGGCCGCGGTTGTGGCGATCGAGTGGGCCGAGCGGAGCGGCGATCTGCTGCCGGCGGGCGCGGTGCGGCTGACGTTCAGGCCGGGAGCGGCGCCGGAGGCGCGCGTGGTCACGGTGGAATGGGAATAAAAAAAAGGGCCGCTTTTCAGCGGCCCTTTTCATTCGATCAGGATGCGAATTACTTCGCGCCCAGGATCGCGTCCTTCGCGGCCTTCGCCACGCGGAACTTGACAACCTTCTTCGCCGGGATGTTGATCACTTCGCCGGTGGCCGGGTTGCGCCCCTTGCGCGCATTGCGCTTGACGAGGACAAGCTTGCCGAGTCCGGGAATGGTGAAGCCGTCCTTGGATCCCTTATACGCCATCGCCACCAAAGCTTCCATGGTGCATGCAGCCTGCTTCTTCGTGATGCCTGACGCTTCCGCCATCTCCGCCACGATCTGACTCTTAGTCTTCGCCTTAGCCATACATCCACTCCTTTGTTCGGGACCGATTTTCGGTCACCTTCTGTTCAGAATATAGGCGCGACAATGGGGCAATGCAACAATAAATATGCGTTTTTCCTTATTTTTTTAAGGAAACGCTTGGTTCGGGGTTCAGCTTGTCATGGCGGCGATGCGCGCGCCGCCGGAAGGCTGGAGCGCGATCACGTCGCACGTCGCCTGGAATTCGGCCTCAAACGCGCGCGCCAGGGCAAGGCCCGCGGCCTCGGCGTCCGTCTTTTTCACGAGCACCATGGCGCTGCCGCCGAAGCCGCCGCCGGAGAGCCGCGCGCCCAGCACGCCCTCGGTCCGCTCGGCCCGGTCCACGATAAAGTCAAGTTCGGGACAGGAGTTCTGGAAGTTCAGGCGCGAGCTGATGTGGGATTCGAAGAGCAGCTTGCCGAACTTGTCCAGCCGGCCTTCGCGCAGCAGGGCGGCGCCCTTGATCACGCGCTCGTTTTCGCCGATCACGTGGGCCGAGCGCTTGGCGGCCACGGGCGGCATGTCGGCCGCGTGCTGTTCCCATTCGGCCATCGACACGTCGCGCAGGTGCCGCACCGGGTGCGGAAGCCGGTCGCGGAACCAGGCGGCCGCCTCCTCGCAGCTGGCGCGCCGCTCGTTGTATTCGGAATCCACGAGGCGGTGCTTGATGTGCGTGTTGCAGGCGAGCAGGCAGACGTCGGCCGCGAGGGGAACGGTCTCCACGGCGAGCGTCCGGAAGTCGGTCAGGACCAGGGCGTCCGGCTTTCCGAACAGGCTCGAGATCTGGTCCAGCAGGCCGCACTTGACGCCCGCGAAATCGTGCTCCGCGGCCTGGCCGATCCGGGCCAGCGCCAGGGGCTGGATCGACAGGCGGTACAGTTCGACCAGCGCCAGCCCGGCGCTGATCTCCAGCGCGGCGGAGCTCGAGAGGCCCGCGCCCATGGGGATGGTGCTGGCGATGACGCCGTTGAAGCCGGAGCGGCGGCCGGGCGGGACGCCAAGCTTGGCCCAGACGCCGCGCACGTAATTCGACCAGCCATCCGGCGAGGGCTGGGGATCGTCGGAGGGAAAGCGCGATTCCAGCTCGGGGTGGATCGCGTCGGCCACGATGCAGGTGTTGTCGCTCCGCCGGCCCGCGGTGAAGTAGGTGCCGCGGTCGATGGCGGCGGAGAGGACATAGCCCTCGTTGTAGTCGGTGTGGTTGCCCAGCACCTCCACGCGGCCCGGGGCGTAGGCCGTCAGCGCGGCCGCCTTGCCGAAGCGCGTTTCGTAATAGGCGAGGGTCTTCTGCAGCACGTCGTCTTGCATGATCAGCTCCGCTTGGACAGCACGGTTTTCTCGTATTTGCGCACCGTGTTCAGCCAGTCGGCGCCGACGGGCACGCCGGCCTTCAGGCAGTAATAATCCCAGACCGCGCCGACGGGCAGCATCTTGAACTCCTCCTGCAGGGCCAGGCGGGCGGTGAAGTCGCCCTCCTTTTCGGCGCGCTTCAGCTGGTCCATGGGCTCGAGCAGGGCGCCGAGCATCATCTTGAGCGTGTTGCGCGAGCCGATGACCCAGGCCGCCACGCGGTTGATGCTGGCATCGAAGTAGTCCAGCGCCAGGTGGACGCGCTCCGTGTAGTCGCCCGCCACGATCTCGTGGCCGATGGCCTTGAGCTCGTCGGTCAGGGTCACCACGTGGTCGCTGTCCCAGCGCACGCCGCGGCTGACGTGGACGAGCACGGCGTCGAGCCAGACGAGGATGGCGGAGAGCTTGTCGGCCACGCTCTCGGTGGGGTGGAAGTGGCCGCAGTCGAGGCAGAGGAGGAGCTCGCGGTCGATGGCGTACCCCATATAGAACTCGTGCGAGCCGACGACGTAGCTTTCGGAGCCGATGCCGAAGAGCTTGCTCTCCACGGCGTCCAGGAGCTGGCTGGGGCTGAAGCGCGGGGCGTAGATGGCGTCGAGCGAGTTGCGCAGGCGGTCGCGGGGCCCGCGGCGGTCGACGGGCGTGTCCTTGTACCCGTCGGGGATCCAGAGGTTCACCAGGGTGGGCGAGCCGAGCTTGGCGCCCATGGCGGCGCCGATCTTGCGGCAGGCAATGCCGTGGGCCACCCAGAAATCGCGGACGGCCTTGTCGGGGTGGGAGAGGGTCAGGCCATCCTTGGCCAGGGGATGGGAGAAGTAGGTGGGGTTGAAGTCGAGCCCGAGCTTGCGGCTCTTGGCCCAGTCGATCCAGCCGGCGAAATGTTCGGGGCCGAGCTGGTCGCGGCCGACTTTTTTGCCGCCGGTTTCCGCGTAGATGGCGTGGAGGTTGACGCGGTGGGTGCCGGGGATGAGGGCGAGGGCGGTGTCGAAATCGGATCGGAGTTCGTCCGGCGTGCGGGCCTTGCCGGGGTAGTTGCCGGTGGCGGCAAGGCCGCCGTCGAGGGCGCCGGAGCGCTCGTAGCCGCCCACATCGTCCCCCTGCCAGCAGTGGAGGGAAAGGCGGATCGCGCGCAATTTCCGGAGCGCTTTTTCGGTGTCAACGCCCTGGGCGTCGAAGGATTCACGGGCAAGGGCGTAGGCTTTTTCAATTTTGGCAGATGTCATGGATCCTCCGAGGAGTCGTTACGGGTAACATAACGGAATAAGAGGGCAGGCGTCAATGCCGGGGCGAAGGCGGGTCGGACAGGTCGGACGGGTCAGACAGGTCAGACGGGTCAGACAGGTCATACGTCGGAGGAGAAGAGGCTGTCGATCACGGCCACGGTCCGGCGGGCCAGTTTCCAGCCGCCTTCCGCGGCAACCGGGTTGCTGGCCGGGATCGACCCGTAGCCGCCGCCCGCCAGGGATCGCCTGCTCGGGACGTACGTGCCCGGACCTGCCAACTGCACCAGGAAGGTTTGCACGGCCTTGCTGCGGGCCTTGATGTGGACGCCGAAATCGAGGTAGTACTCGAAGGGGTTGCTCGCAAAAACCATATCGCCCAGCCGGATGACATGAATCTCGACCGGCATCGTCGGCTTTTCCTTGAGAGTCCGGTAACGCATGATCACGCTCTTGAACCAGGACATGCGCCGGTGGGCAAAGGTCGCCTTCACATACCAGCGGGGTTCCTTTTTCAGCTCCGGATGGGCTTCGAGCTTGCGCATTTCCTCTTCGTAGGTCAGCCGCGAAGCCTCGGCTTCCCGCCCGGCCCGTTCGGCATCCGCTTCCGTGAGCACGGCCAGGGGGATCTCCAGCGTTTCGACGTGATGGACGAGCACGGGCGCCTGGACGGGGGCTTTCGCGATGTGGCGCAGCGTCTGCTCGACGGCATCCGAGAGGCGCTGGGCGATCTCCTGCCGGACCGATCGCCCCGTCAGCTCCAGCATCCGCGCGGTCGCGCTCTTATCATAAAGGAGGTGGGGCGACTGGTCGCCGGCCGCGCTGCATTGCCCGAGAACGAACAGGGGGTCGCCCAGCCGGCGCCGCAGCTCGGCGCGGGTGTCGTGCCAGTAGTCGGCGCTGAGCTGGAAGCCGTTTTCGCCGGCCTGGGAGGGGCAGGGAACGTTGACCACCAGGCCGGTCAGGGCGCCCTGCGCATCGCGCGTGGCCATCAGGTTGACGCTGTGATCCTCGTAGCCCTCGATGTGGCTGAAGGCGGGCGTATCGGTGTTTCCGTACATGGTGGAGACGCCGGATTCATCGGCCCAGCGGCGGTTGCGTCCGATCACGGCGAACCCCTGGCCATACAGGAGGTCGCCGGGTTTGCGCGACTGCCAGGCGGCCAGGATGGCGTCCGCGATCCGCTTGGCGGCGAAGGCGAGATAGCCGTCGGGCGCGAGATACGGATCCAGCTCGACGCCCAGCGGCCCGGACGAGTGGCTCGCGCCCATTTCCGGCTTGCGGCATTCCGGGGCGGTGTGCGTATGGGTGGCGTGGAGAATGACCTTGAGGGGATCGAACTCCGGTTTGCGGGCGTTCAACCAGTCGCGCACGGCGTCCCTCAAGGCGTCGCAGATCACGACGAGATCGCAGCTCACGAACAGGGCGTGATCGGATCCCGTGTCGAGCGCCAGCACGGTGGCCGTGATCGGATCGAGCACGCCTTCGGAACGGCGGGCGTGGAACTGGCCCGAGATCAGGACGGGCTGATCCGGTGTGAGATCGGCTCTGGACCAGCCGATGAGGAGCGGGGCGGAAGCGCTGCGTGACGTGTTCATGTGTCGGAACATGCCATAACGGTCCGGTTCTTACAAATCGAAAAGATCTAGCGCGGAGCGCCGAGCAGGAGCCGCAGATCGTTGAGAATGGCTTTGTTCTCCCGCCTCAGGCGGGCCTTTGTTTCGAGAAGAGCGGCTTCCGTGACGGGTTCATGCAACTGCTGGTAGAACCGCAGGGAGTTGCCGGTTCCGGAGGGGCGGACGGTGATGTGGCTGAGCGGGTTGTGGTCCAGATAGAATCGCACGCCTTCATCCGGGAACACGAAGGTTCCCGAAGGCGGATAGACGGCATCGTAGCGGCCGGTGCGGTACAGGATGGCGGAGGTGACCGTGCGGCCGCCGAGCGTGAAGCCGGGGGCGCGGGACGCGTCGAGCGCCCGGGCCAGGATGCCGAGCTTGATCTTGTCGCCCTCCAGCCCCGGGTACTCGCCGTCCAGGGGGTCGGGCTCGTAGCCGCCGACGAACAGGCCGATGGACGGGTCGGCATAGACGCACCGGTCGAGCATCTCGATCAGGGTCATGCCGCGCGCCTTGCCCCAGGCCGCCGCCTCGGCCGCCAGCAGGCCCGCCAGCAGGCCGTCCTTGTCCGGCACGTGGCCGCCGCGCCCGAGGGTGTGCTCGTTTTCGGGACACTCGCCCATGATGGAAAAGCCGTTGCTCTGCTCGCAGGTGGCGGCGTTGAAGGAGCGCCGCGGGGTCAGGTCCAGGCATTCGCAGATGTCGGGATGGGCCTTGTCGACCCAGTCGGCATTGTGCCCCCCGCGCAGGGAGGCGAGCGCTTCCAGCTGCTTTTCCCTTAGTGCGACCGGCGTCCGGCCCAGCTCCCAGGCCGCGCGCGTGCCGGCGGCCAGCGAGGGGAAGCCCACCCAGGTCTTGATGACGCCGAGGCCGAACTTGCGCGCCACGAGCACCAGGCTTTCCTGCGTGACGTGCGAGAGCGTCAGGAACTGCAGGTCCGGCTCCAGGCGGCCCGCTTCGGCCGCGCGGTGAAGCCGGAACCAGAGCAGGAGCGTCCAGAGCTCGTTGGCCATCATCAGGGCAAACGGGCCGCCGTACAGGGACTGCTGGTTGGGGGGAACGCGGGTGATGACGCCGCACCGGTCGGCATCGGGATCCGTCCCGATGATCAGGTCAAGCTCGCTCAATCCGCCGGGGAATGTCTCCCGATAGGCATCCAGGACAATGGCCGCGGCCCGTTCATTCCCCGGATCGGGCTGCTGTTCATGCCCCGGTTCGCTGGAGAAGGCGGGGAAGAGGCCGTCTGGCTCATCCAGGTGCCGGCCGGTGATCACCTGAACGCCGGGAAAGCCGGCGGATTCGAGCAGGCTCGGCAGCAGGACGCGGCCGGCCCCGTGGTAGGCGCAGGTGGCGACGGAGAGCGTCGTGGCGAGCACCTGGTGGCCGTCGCGGTCCCTCGCGACGGAAACAGGTTTGCCGGCTGATGGATTGTTTCCCGTGCGGGGGACCGCCCGGGCCACCTGCTCCGCACCCTGAGGAACCGGATCGGAGGCGAGGAAACCCAACAGGTGCTCCCGATAGCCGGGGTGGAGGGCCAGGCGACCGGGGCTTTCCGTGTGTTCCCCCAGGTGGACGAATTGGCCGGAAGGCGCTTGTTCCAGGGGAAGTCGGCGGATATCGGCGAACGTCGCCTGGGCGATGAACCCCTCATACATGGCGTTGCGGGTGGCCACGTCGACCTGGGCGCCCCCGGAGCCGAGGAGCTTGAATCCGTTGTACCTGTAATCGTTATGGCTGGCGGAGATGTAGAGGCCCAGGTCGGCCCGGATTCCGGGGCGGGTCACGGCGAAGCCGGTTTCGGGGTAGGGGTTGGGCCCGTCAAAAAGGAACACCGTGTAGCCGTAGGCGAGAAAGAGGCCGGCGGTTTCGCGGGCGAAGGCCTCGCTGCAGACGCGGGTGTCGTGGCCGATCACGATCCGGCGGAAGGGGGTGGGGCGGGAGAGCCCGAATCGGGCGATGCCCGAGGCGGCCAGGAGGAGGACCCCATCGTTGAACGTGTTGGGGCCTTTGAGGATGGGGGCGTGAAGGCCCTCGGCGCGGAGGCGCTGGAGGGATTCCCGGTCGTAGGCCATGAGGGCGCGGATGCCGGCGGTGCCGAAGCGGACGGAGCGCTGGAAGGTGTTGAGAAGGGCCTGCCAGCGGCCGGCCGCGATGGCGGCGGCGATCCCGTCGCGCGTGCCGGGGGAGAGGGTGTCGAGGCGGGAGTCGCCGAGCCAGAGGCGCAGGGCGGGCAGGGCGCGGGCCAGGGCGGCGGCGGCGGCGGCCGGGTCGAGCGCGCCCCGGGCGGTCGACTCGCGCAGGTAGGCGGCGAGTCCGGCTTCCGCCTGCTGGAGCAGGGCTTCGGTTGGAATGGCAGTCATGACGGGCCTCCGTGAACAGGGAATAGAGTATCTTTCGCGGGACTTGATTGCAAGGCGGCGTGCGGGTAGGATAGGCGGGATGAAACGGAAAGACACGGCCGATGTGCTGGCTGCGCTGCGCGCGGCGGGGGTGGATGCCCTGGCTGTTTTCGGCGGATTCCTGCTGGCGGTTTGGATCCGGTTCGATAGCGGCTGGCTGTCGGGCAGCCTGGTGGCGGAGGATCGGCCGTCGGACTTGTACCTTGTTTTTACCCTTGGCAGCCTGGCGGCGACCGCCGTTTTCCTGCTGGTGTTCCGGGCGCTGGACCTGTACGGGCGGCCGCAGACGGGCCGGTTCGAAAACAAGATCCCCCGCCTGATGCGCGCCATCGTGTGGGCGCTCCTCGTCACCGCCGTCATGGCCTTTGCCATCCGCATTCCCGGCTATGCGGTCCTGACCTCCCGCCTGACCCTCGTCCTGGCCTTTTTCACCATCACGTTCTGGGTTCTCCTGGAGCGCTACCTGCTGTTCCGGCTGGAATTGCACGAGGCCCGGCACAGCGCGGTGCGCAATGCCGCGCTGCTGGTCGGGACCGACGAGGTCGCCGCGCGCCTGGCGCGGGCCATCCGGCATGAGCCGCGGCTGCACACGCGGGTGGTGGGCTTCCTGGCCACGGGCTCCGCTCCGCCCCATCCGGATCTGGGGTCGGAGCCGGTTCGCGGGTCCGTCGAGGAGCTGGAATCGATCTTGAAGGCCGGCGGCATTGACCAGTTGATCGTGTGCGACACCCGCCTGTCGCAGGACCGGATCCTGGAAATCATCCTGCTGTGCGAGCAGAACCTGGTGACCTTCCGCCTGGTGCCGGACCTGTTCCGCATCATGACCGGCAGCGTGGACGTGCAGACGGTGGGGGATGTGCCGCTGCTGGGCGTCAGCCGCTGGCCCCTGGACTTCTTCTGGAACCGGTTTTTCAAGCGGGTGGAGGACGTGCTGGGCGGGCTGGCGGGCCTGCTGGTCTCGGCCCCCGTGATCGCCGTGGCGGCGCTGCTGATCCGGAAGACCTCGCCGGGCCCCATCTTTTACCGGCAGGAGCGCTGCGGGGAGGCGGGCCGGACGTTCACCTTGTATAAACTGCGGACCATGGCCGTGGATGCCGAAGCCGACGGGCCGGGGTGGACGCAGGAGCAGGATCCGCGCCGGACGAAGGTGGGGGCCATTTTGCGGGCCTATAACCTGGACGAGCTGCCCCAGTTCTGGAATGTGTTGAAGGGCGACATGAGCCTGGTCGGGCCGCGCCCGGAACGGCCGCATTTTGTGGAGCAGTTCAAGGAGGACATCCAGCATTACATGTGGCGGCATGTCTCCAAGCCGGGCATCACCGGCTGGGCGCAGGTGCACGGGCTGCGGGGAAACACCAGCATCGAGGAGCGGATCCGCTACGATCTTTATTATCTGGAGAAGTGGTCTCTGTCCCTCGATTTCAAAATCCTGATCAAGACCCTGTTTGCGCGGGAGAATGCGTATTAGGGGAGAAGAGGGGTTCAGGGTTCGGGG
>CAXNFL010000053.1:0-10280 GCA_964201555.1 Kiritimatiellia bacterium | reverse complement strand
AAAACCATCCAGAAAACGCTGGTGAGCGTGCCGGCCGCCATGCCCGCCAAGGCGCCGGCCCGGGTGACGCCCCGGCTCCACAGGGCGCCCGCGTACATCGGCAGAAAGGCGGAGGCGCACAGGCCGAAGAAGAGGCTGGTCCCGCGCGCCACAATTTCCGTGCCCGTTTTGCCCAGGAGCCTCTCGAGCTGCAACCCAAGCCATACGCTGAAGACGATGCCCAGCACCATGCCGAGACGGGCGATCCGCATGCCGCCCAGCTTCGGCGACTGTTGCAGGCTTTGATCCATCAGATCGCGGCCCAGCGCGGTTCCGATGGTGTGAAACTGGCCGCTTAGGGTGCTCATGGCGGCGGATAACAGGGTCACGAGAAAAATGGCGCTGAACCAGTGGGGCAGGGCCTCCGTGACATACATCGGGATGATGCGTTCCACGTCGCCGCCCGCCGCGGCAATCGCGATCTTGCCCGACAGCTCATGGAAGTGGACGTTTGTCAGCGGGCCGACGATATAGGCGACGCCGACGGTCAGCAGGATGAACAGGCCGCCCAGAGGAACCGCGCGGTTGAGCTCCATTTCACTTTTCACGGTCATGTAGCGGACGACCAGTTGCGGCTGCGCCAGGACGCCGATGGAAACGCCGGCCATGATGGTTCCAACCAGGTTCCACCACAGGACCGAGCCGAAAGCGGGGAAGTGGGTCCAGCCCTGGTGGCCTTGCGCCGCGAGCTTCGGGGGGACGAGCGATTGCAGGGCGGCCAATTTCTCATAGGCGGGCTTGAATCCCCCGAGATTGTGGTAGGTCAACCCCAGCAGGGCGATCATGCCGGCCACCATGACCGTCGCCTGGAAAGCGTCGGTGTACATCACGCCTTTCAGGCCGCCCAGCACGACATAGATGGCCACGATGGCGGCAAACACCAGTAGGGAGACCTCGTAGGACAAGCCGATGTGCTGCGCAAAATATTTCGACGCGCTCATCAGCACGGCGGAGGCGTAAAGCGGCATGAACAGGAAGATGATCGACGCCGCGCTGCCCTGGATCAGCCGGGATTGATAGCGGCGCCCCAGCAGCTCGGGGAAGGTGTGCGCATCCAGCCGAAGCCCCAGCCTGCGCGTGGGCATGCCGAAGAGAACAAAGGCGATGAAGATGCCGGCGAATATGTTGGTAAAGGTCAGCCACATCAGCCCCATGCCGTAAACGGCGGCCACACCCCCAAATCCGACAATGGCAGAAGTGCTGATGAACGTGGCGCCATAGGACATGGCCATGACATAGGGATGCGTATCGCGCCCGCCGAGCAGATAGTCGGTGACGCTTTTGGTTCCGCGGTAGCCGCGCCAGCCGAGAAAACCCACAACGGCCAGATAACCGATAACGAGAGCCAACGTTCCAAACTGTTCCATGGCAGATTCTCCTAGTTGAGTTTGGCTTCCACGTCTTCTTCATCCTTTGCCCACTGGACGATCTCCTCCACGGGTTCGTCGGGGCCTCCGGTCCTGTTCCAGCGGGCGAGGCCGTAAACCACGCATAGCAAGGTGCTCAGCACCGATAGCACAAAGCCGATCCATACGGCCGGTGAAATCTGATCCATGACACACTCCTTGGGGTTGAGTCCGGGGAACAACAATCATCTGCGATTATGAAGTATTGACTTGTACTGTCAAGCTTGAGGTCAGTCATATCGGGATTGTCAAGCGGGCCTTCTTAGGCTAGATTGTCCCGATCAAGGAGATTGTGCATATGACGTCCTATCGCCCGAAGGTTGGTATTCTCGGCCTGACCCTTGAGTTTTACGAGGCGATCGCTCCCAAGATTCGCCTGGAACGAGACGCCTGGGTGCGCCGGGATGTTCTCCCCGCGCTCGAGCCGCATGCGCGGGTCGAGTATCCGGGCGCCGCTTTCCGGGCCGCCGACATCGAGTCCCGCATCCGCGATTTCGAAGCTTCCGGATGCGAAGCGATCCTGGTCATTCTGCTGACCTATTCCACCAGTCACTCCAGCCTTCAGGCCTTGAAGGCGGCGCGGCTTCCCATCCTGATCTGGAACACCCAGGAGTTGTATGCCATCACGCCCGAGTTCGGCTCGCCTGAACTCGTGGCCAACCATGGCGTGCACGGCACGTTTGATCTCGCCAACGTCTTGATCCGATCCGGGGTTCGCTTCGAATACGTGACCAGCCACCTTCGCGATCCGGGCGGCGTGGATGAACTGGCCCGGCTTTTGCGCGCCGCGTCGTCCGTTACCCAGCTTCGCCGGATGCGGCTAGGCGTCCTGGGGCATGCGTTCCCCGGCATGGGCGATTTCGGGGTTGACCTGACGCATCTCCGTTCTTCGCTGGGCCCCGTCTGCGAAACGATCACGATGCATGAATATAAAGACACGTTGAGCGCGCTTAAACCCGCGGCGGTCAAGGATCTGGTCGCCGAGTACCGGAAAGCCTATCAGATTGACGCTTCGGCGACCGACGCCAAACTGGAGGCGACAGCCCGCGCGGAGCTCGCGCTGCGCGAGTTGATCCGGCAATATGAACTGGACGCCTACAGCTATCAATTCCTGGCGTTCGGCAAGGATAAGACCGCCGAGACCATTCCGTTTGTCGGGGCCTGCCGCCTGATGACGGAAGGCGTTGGCTTCGGGGGGGAAGGGGACGTGGTGGCTGCCGCTTTCGCAAGCGTTCTCAACCGCATGTGCGCGCCCGCCGGGTTCAGCGAAATTTTCACCATCGACTTCGGCCACAACAGCCTGTTGCTGGCGCACATGGGTGAAGCCAACCCCGCCATGGCCTGGAAGGATCACCCGATCCGCCTCCGCAGTAGGGGCGAGCTGGTCAAGGTGACGAATGGCCAGCTGGTTCTGACGTTCAACTACCAACCGGGGCCGGTGACGCTCGCCGTACTGAAATTGGGCGCCAATCAGCGCTGGGGAATTGTGGCTTCCTTGATGGATTTCCCGACAACGCCGCCCTTCCCGGATGCCGAAACGCCCCAGGCGCTGATCCGCCCCAGAACAGATGTCCGATCCTGGCTGACCGCCTATGCCAAGGCGGGAGGCCCCCACCATCTGACCGTCGCCCACGGGGATGCCCGCGCCGCCCTTCGCGCCCTGGCAGGCTGGCTGGATGCCGATTACCTTGAGATATGAAAAGGCCGTGACGAGTTCATATGGTCACCTTAAAACATATCGCCGAAAAAGCCGGGTTCACCGTTTCGGTGGTATCCCGGGCTCTGAATCCGCGTCCGGATCGCCACGCGCGGGTAGCCCCGGATACGAAGGCCCGGATTGAAGAGGTTGCGAGGGAGCTGGGTTTCCGGCGAAATCGGGGTGCCGAGTTTCTGAAACGGGGAAAATCCCCGGTCATTCAGATATTCCTGCCGGGCAAAGCCTACAGCCAGACGGCCGACCTGATGTTCGGCATGGCGGAAGCGGCCGCAAAAGAGGATTTTCCGCTCAGCTTTTCATTCGGGATCACGGAAAATTCGTATTCCCATTTTCTGCAGTCGGCGATCCGAAATCGCAGTTGCGGTGTGCTTGCGGTTCAACCCGTCATGGCGCCCGGCTTCTGGAGCCGTTTTGAGCCGGCTATCGACTCCCTGAAAATGCTGAGCTTGAATGCCCGATCCGCCTCGCCAGGCCACGTTCCGGTGCTTTCGATCGGTTACCAGGAAGCCGGCTCGCTTGCGGCTGATCACCTGGTGGCCCGGGGATGCGCCCGGTTGGCCGTCATCGGCCGCGCGCCTCAGCGGATCCTGGGATTCCAAGGCTCCGCCCGCCTGAAGGCGACTCCGGTTCACTGCTTCCAGCCTTCAGAAACAACGGCCCTGGCTTCGTGGATTCGCGAGGCAGCCAAGCCGGTCGGGATTTTCGCGCTGACCGATATCCTGGCGCTCAAGGTCATCCGTCATGTGCAGCGCCTGGGTTTGCGCGTGCCCGAGGATGTCCGGATCGTCGGACACGATGATTCCGAATTTGCCGTCCACCTCGATCCGGCCCTGACCACCATCCGTCAGCCCTACCGGGAGCAGGGACGGGAAGCCGTTCGCATGATCATCCGCATGATGTACGGGGAAACGGTTGACTCTAAAATCATTCAACCCGCCCTGATCGTGCGCGAAAGCGCTTGAGCCGGCACTCCCTTTATGCTTTGATCTGGCCATGACAATCCGGTTTCCATTGGAAAAAATATCCGGTTTCAATTTTGCCGATGGCCTTGAACGCTGCTTGAACGACCCCGATTTTTACTGGACGCTGCTCCTGGATTTCCGTGACCGGTTCGGAGGGGTCGCCGAAACCGCGGAACTCCTGATCCAACACAATCAATGGCAGGAAGCCGCGGAATTGATCCACACCTTGAAGGGGACCGCCGGACAACTCGGGTTGGCAGGCGTCCAGGCGTCCGCCACGGGGCTGAACGACGACTTGAACAGGACTCTCGACGCCGGGCTGGCGCCGACAACCCTGACACCGAACTTGAATCACGTCCGGCAGGAGTTAGACCGCATGACCCGGGTGATTCAGTCCATCGCCGACCAGTCGAAATCATAACAAGGGGTTCACGCCATGTCCTTTTCCTCTGAAACTGTCAAACACGCCTTAGCCGAGAGCGCCGCGCTGATTGCGTCGCTGGCCGCCCAGTCCGATCATATTGCCGCCGCGGCGAAGGGCTGCGTAGCGGCCCTGAAGGCGGGAAATAAAATCCTGACGGCCGGCAATGGCGGAAGCGCCGCGGAAGCGTTGCATATGGCCGAGGAGTTCACCGGCCGTTTCAGGGGCAACCGGATTTCCCTCCCGGCGGTCTCCCTGGTGGCCGATTGCACCGCTCTGACCTGCATCGCCAACGACTTCGGTTTTGATTTTGTGTTTTCCCGCCAGATCGAAGGGCTTGGCCAGCCCGGAGACGTGCTGGTTCTTTTTAGCACCAGCGGCAATGCCGTTAACCTTGAAAAAGCGGCGGACGCCGCCCATGCCCGGAAAATGAAGGTCCTCTCCCTCATCGGGAAAACCGGCGGCCGGTTGAAAGGAAAAGGGGACTGGGAGGTCCTGGTGCCGGGAAGCCAGACGGAACGGATCCAGGAGGCGCACCAGGTCATTTTGCACCTCATCCTGGAAGCGGCTGAGCAGGCCTTTCCCCCCGCTTAATCTCGCTCAGGCGAATTGTTCAGGGAATAGCGGTTTCAGCAACCGCTCAATTTCGGGTTCCACTCCCCAGAATGCCTTCAGTTCGCGATACTCCTTTATCGCACCGGCGTCGGCCGTCTGTCCGGTTCGAACAGCCCGGATCAGCAGGTTACGGGGCGTGTCGGCCGCGGAGGTGAACTCCATGACCTTGACGGCGTAGCCGCAGAGCCGCAACGCCGCGGCTCGAAGCGCATCCGTCAGCAGGTCGGCCATCCGCTCCCGCAGGATTCCGTGTCGGAGCAACGCCTGAAAAGGCGGCGCGTCCAATTGGTGATGCAGCTCATGCTGGCAGCACGGAGCCGCCACAATCAGCCCCGCTTTCCATTCCACGCCTCGCGCCAAAGCCAGGTCGGTGGCCGTGTCACAGGCATGCAAACTTAAAACGAGGTCAACAGGACCGGGGATTTTCACGTCCGCCAGCTCGGACGCGATAAACGAAAGGCCGCTCCAGCCCAACCGTTCCTGCCAGGCCCGATTGCGAGCCATCAACTCCGTATTGCGGTCGATTCCGGTCAGCGTGACGGGCCAGCCCCGGATTTGGCTGAGATAATGAAAGACCGCAAAGCTGAGGTGGGCGCTGCCGCAGCCGCAGTCGCAAATGGCAAACGGACCGGCTCCGGCTTGCTCGGGCAAGACGGGGGCGAGAAGATTCAGGAAGCCGTTGATTTGCCGGTATTTGGCCTGCATCGAAGGTCGAATGCGCCCCTGTTCATCCAGCGCGTCGAGGCTGCGTAAAAAATCACCCGCCGTGGCGGGTGTCAGCAAATAGGCTTTTTCGCGGTCATGGGTCGCAGCGGGGGCGGGGGACTGAACGGCAGGCGGCTTTCCGTGCGTCATCAGCACATGGCCTTTCCTTGTGATTTTGACGTGCCAATCGCCATCATCCCGGCGGACGTGCAGGAAGCTGTATTCCTTCGCCAGCAAGTCGCGCACGGCGGAGTGCCATTGATCCCACGCCACATTATGCGTGGTCTCGCGGCCAGCCGCGTGAAGGGTCACCATGACCACCGGAGCGCCTTTGATCAGCGCCAGCCGCGCGCTGACCTTGCCGGCGTCGCGCCCGGAAAAAGTCAATCCCCTGAAATGGGCGGAATCCGCTGCCGCCTCTGCCAAAACCTCGCGATATTCGGTATTCATGAAGCAATAAACCTGTATAGGGTTGTTTGACGATACACATCACCCGGCTTTAAAAGTGCGCCGTTCACTCCCGGCCGATCCGGCCAATTCGGTGCGCGCTGGGCCTCCAGGCAAAGCCCGTGCCGCTTGCCATAGACGGCTCCCTGTTTGCCACGATCGCCTTCAGGGATGGAATTGCCGGTATAGAACTGGAACCCCGGCTCCGTCGTCCACATCTCCATTTTGCGTCCGCTTTTCGGATCCAAGACCGTGGCCGCTTTCCGCAATTCATTCGCCGCGGTTCTGGGCAGCAGGTAATTGTGATCATACCCCTGGCACAGGCGGAGTTGCTCACAGTCGGAATCGATGTCGTCGCCGACGGCTTTAAACGCGCTGAAATCAAATGGCGTTCCCGAGACGGGCGCCACTTCGTTTGTCGCGATGATGTCGGCGTCGTTGACGTTGTACGAATCGCATTCCAGCTTCAGCCGATGATCCACGATCGAGCCGGAATCGTGGCCGCCCAGGTTGAAGTAGGAGTGATTGGTGAGGTTGCACAAGGTCGCCCGGTCTGTGACGGCCTCATAGTCCAAACGCAATTCCTGCCGCCGGGTCACCCGGTAAGTCAGGCTGACCTTTAGCGTGCCGGGGTAACCTTCTTCCCCGTCCGGACTGATCCGGGACAGTCGCAGAGCCTGGCCATCGCCGTCCTCAAAGGGCTCGGCCTTCCACAGCCGCTTGTTGAATCCCTTCGAGCCGCCGTGGATGTGATAGGAGCCGCCATTAAGGCCTAATTGGACGGACGCCCCTTCAAGGGTGCAGGCCCCCTTGGCGATAGGCCCGGCGAACCGTCCAATGGTCGCGCCGAACGAATGCTTGTACTCGGCGGCACGGTCATAGCCCAGGACGACATCGGCCTGCCGGCCCTGGGCATCGGGCACCCGGAGCGCCGTCAGCAAGGCGCCGAAATCGCATAGGTCGGCTTCCAGTCCCAAGCCGTTGTTCAATGTATAAACAACGGCATGGTTTCCTTCCGGAATGGCGCCGAAATCGCGGGGAGAGCTCATCATGCGGTTCGTCTCTTTTCGTTTAGGGAGCAGCCGGAGCCGCGGGTGCGGCCGGCTTTTCAGACCTGACAATGGACGTGACGGTGCGCGAAACCACCAACCGCTCGGCGGCCGCTTTCCGGATGGCGGCCCCGGTAACGGCTTTCAGCCGGGCTTCGGTGCTGAACACGTAGTTGCATCCAAGCCCGACCAATTCATCCATGACACAGGTGAACGCCAGTCCGAGGTTGTCTTGCAGGCTCATCTGGTACTCTGAAATCATCTGGCTTCGCGCCCGATCGATTTCGTCGGCATCCAGTCCCGGGTCTCTCATCCGGCTCATTTCGGAGAGCAGCAGTTTCTCCACTTCGGGCAATGCCTCTTCCCGTGTGCCGGCATAGAGAACAAAGGCGCCCACATCCGGCGCCACGCGTTCATAGGCGCCGGCGTAGTAAGCCAGGCCCCGCTTTTCCCGGATTTCATCCATCAGGCGGGAGGACAGGCCGCTCAATGCGTTATCGAGAACCGACAGCGCGTCGCGCTCGGGGTCAAGGGCCGAGGCGCCGGGGAACCCGACCAGGATAATGGTCTGTTCGTGGGGAAGCTTTGTTTCGACACGGGCGGGAAGAGTCGGCGAGGCCTTGACCGGTTCACGCGCGGGCGGAGGGTCGGCCGGCATTCGGAAAAACTCCTTTTCGACCAGCTTTTTGGCTTCATCCGCCGTCAGATCGCCGAATAACGCAAGAACGAGATTCCCGGCAGCCGAAGAGCGGCGGAATGCGGCGGCGCACGTCTGGCTGGTAAGAGAGGCGACGCTGGCCTCCGTGCCGAGCGGATCCAGCCGGAAGGGATGCCCCGCGAACAGCTTTTCGAAGAGCGCCCGCGAGGCATGATACATCGGCTTTTCCAATTGCTGATGAATCGTTGCCGTCTGGAGCATTTTCTGCTTCCCCACTTCGTCCTCAGGAAAGCGGGAGTCAGTCAGGCAATCCGCCGCCACCTCAAGCATGACCGGGAGATCCGCTTTCAAGCTGCGGCCCTTGAGCCCGAAGCTGTTGAACCCTGAAAAAGGCGCCAGCTCGGCCCCCAGCGCCTCCAATTCATCCGCAATCCGCTCGCTCGACCGCTTGCCGGTCCCGCGGACCAGGAGGTCGGACATCAGCCGGTAGACGCCGTTCTGCGCCTCGGTTTCATCCCGCACGCCGCCCCGGAGGGCCGCGCACATATAGACGAAGGGCAGCCGGTGATCTTCCCGGACCAGTAGTGTGGCGCCGTTGGACAGGCTGATCCGCTGCACGGCGCCGCCGGCTTTGGATTCCGTCGCAGCGGAGGCTTGCCGGGGCCGGGTGGGTGACAGGATGGCGAGGGTCCGGTTGTCCGTTCCGAAATAACGCGCACACACCTCGCGAAGGATTTCGGGGGTGAGGGTTTCCATACGCTTGAGATAACTTTCTGAAAACGCGTAATCGCCGGTGTAGAACTCGTCGGAAGCCAGGGAGGTCGCCTGTCCGCTGGCGGTCTGGAGAGGGGAAAGAGACTGCTGGATCATGGAGCGCCGGGCCTTCTCGAGCTCGGCTTTTGTGAAGGGCTCGGCCAACCACGTTTTGACTTCGGCATCGATGGCGGCCAGGACTTCCGACTCCTTTTCGGGACTGAAGGTGGCCTCGATGCCGAAGAGGCCGGCTTCCTTCGGCGAGTAGGAAAAGGCCGAGATGCCGTCCACCAATTGTTTGCGCTCCAGGATGTTCCGGACCAGGCGCGAGCTGCGCCCGTTGCCCGCAATCGAGGCGATCATATCCAGCGCGGCCGTGTCCGGGTGGGACAGGGGAACCGTGTGCCAGGTCATCATCAGGCGGGTGACTTCGTAAGCGCCCTCTTCCCGGACGGATCGGGAGGTCACCTGGGCCGGTTCTGTCGGAAGCACAATCGGCGCGTTGGGCCTGCGGTTAAACCCTTCGAACTTGGCCCGGATCGCGGCTTCCGCATCGGCCGTGGCGAAATCGCCCGCAACCACGACGATCATCTTGTCCGGCACATAGTTCCGCTGGAAAAATGCCAGGAGATCCTCGCGCGTCACCTGCTTGAGAAGGGCGGGAAGACCGATGACCGGAAACCGATAGGGATGAATCAGATAGGCCGTACGCCAGAGCAGTTCGCCGATCACCCGATCCGGATTATCCTTGCCCATCGACACTTCGCGAAGCACAACCTCGCGTTCCCGCTGCCACTCGGCCTCCGGGAAATCGGCGTTCATGACCGCATCGGACAGCACGTCGAAGCCCACCTTCCAGGAGGGGGCGGGCATATCGGCAAAGAAAACGGTCCGGTCAAAGCTGGTGTATGCGTTGACATGGCCGCCGGCATCGTTGATTTCGCGGGTGATTTGTCCGACAGGCCGGGTGGGCGTTCCCTTGAAAATCATATGTTCGATATAATGGGAAAGCCCGGCGCCCAGGAACTCCTGCTCGTGGATAGAGCCGGAGGCCACCCAGATTTGCACCGAAACCACCGGCGCGGAGGCGTCCGGACGAAGCAGGACTTTCATTCCGTTTTCCAGCGTCAACCGTTTGACGCCGCCGTGAAACTCGTGTAGCGAGGCGCGTGTATCTTGCATGAGCGATCCCTTTCCAAGGGCGGTTGCGGCCAGAAGGATGGCCGCCGCGGCCGCAACTCGTTTAAGCCGGTCCTGTGGAAGGCCCTTGTTTCCGTCTGCCGCTCCGCCGGCGGCCAACCTGTTCGGCCGCGGGGAGATAAGGCTTTTCAAAAGCGTCTGTAAATTCATAACAACCCCTGAAATCTTCCCGTTTGTCTTCATCCGTTTTGCCCAGGACACCGTGTTCGACCATGTTGAATACGATTTCGCCGACGTCTTCGGTGCGCCGGATTCCCCAGGTGTTCAGCACACGCAACGCCAGCGGGCCATATTCCTGCAACGCCTGC
>CAXNFL010000052.1:0-10294 GCA_964201555.1 Kiritimatiellia bacterium | reverse complement strand
ATTCGGCCCCGCCCTTCGCCTGGGGGGAGAAGAGGGTGGACTTCGACGCGAAGCGTGTGGAGGGCCGACCTCCGCGTCGGCCGCACGCTTCAAATCGATCGCGCTCCCGCCGAATCACGTGCTCATCCTTGGTCAGTTGGGAGGGCCGGGTTACACCCCGGCCTCAAGGCGCAAGCAATAGACATCAGGCTCGGGTGGAACCTCGCCCTCCCTAAACCAGTTTGACGCTCGTCCTGAATCGTGTGGCCCGCACGGCGTGCGGCGGAAAGGCCTTCCTGTCTTTCCCGTGGCTTCGTGGCTCTGCGTGAGGAGATCGCCATCCCCTAGTTTGTTGTTTCTTGACAGGATTAATGGGATTGAAGAGGATTCTGGGTACAGACGGGCGGCCTAAATAACGGTTTGATTTGGAAATCAGGAATACAGGAAAAGAGGAGGCGAATCAATATTCCTGACTTCTTGAGTTCCAGATTTAATTAAGCCATGCCTTCCTGCGTATCGGCGTTGCATCTCAACCAAATACATCGTTTGGGATGGAGTAAATGGATGATTAGATTTCATAAAGTTTGGCTTCTGATATGCGCGATAGCTGGCGTTCCGATTGCGGGACTCTCGGCGCTGTTGTTTGTTTCTGCGATCGGAGTGGCAATCCAGGAGCAGGCGGTTGACCTAAGTGATGTCATGGCAATCTGTTTTCTGATTGCCGCCGTGATCCTTTTTGTGTGGTGTATCGTCCTGGGCCTCTCTCTTCGCGGTCTGACCCGGATTTCGGAAAGGACACGGGGTCGCCTTCTTGCATTTTATGCGGTGACAGGTATTGCCGTTGCCTTCGCCGTAACATCAACATGGACCCGGGAAGGCATGCAGGGCATGGTCTTCAGCCCATTACAGGCGGTTGTGATCACGGCGGTGTTTATCGTGCCGATTCTCGTTCTCTGGATCAAAAGGAATATTGAATGGTAAGGCCGGGGCCCAGGTCAGTATCAACTTGCGCCCTATGCCGGTATGATGTATAGTCATACTAGTCGAACATGGAGGACGGTATGGCTCTCGCCAAGATTGCAATCACACTCGATCAGGATGTTCTGTGCGAAGTCGACCGCCTGGTGAAACGGCACGTCTTCCCCAATCGCAGTCGCGTTATTCAGGAAGCCGTCCGGGAAAAGATGTCCAGGCTTAACGCCAACCGATTGGCCCGGGAGTGCGCACGACTCGACCCCAAGACGGAGCAGTCCTTGGCCGAAGAAGGCCTCTCCGGGGAGGTTGCCTCATGGCCCGAATACTGAGGGGCGACATCGTCTGGGCTGATTTGAACCCCGTCAAGGGACATGAACAAGCCGGGCTTCGCCCCGTTCTAATCCTCAGTCCCGAGGTTTTCAATGACCGATCCGGAACGGTCATTGCCATGGCGCTCACCAGTCAGCCTCAACGGGCTGGATTTCCGCTCACTCTGGAAGTCAGCAGCGTCTCTCTCCAGAAAAAGACATGGGTGAAGATTAGCCAGATCCGGACCCTCTCCGTGGACCGGTTGGGAAAGCGCATGGGGCATGTTTCGGATGAGGAAATGAATCAAATCATCGAAGGCCTCAACGAAATCATCAGTGATCCAGGCTCTTCCGGCTATCGACGCTAATGCATCGTTGACCTCCCCCCCTTCTTTTTCTCCGCCCGCCATTCCTGACCGGGCAACTTGTCCTCTGTTTTTGCTGACAAGGCCGCGTTCGCCTTCTATAATGGGCCGCTAATCGAAGAGGAGCGGCCATGATACCACGGTATACGGGTCCCGAGATGGGGGCCATTTGGACGGACGAGAACAAATTCGCCATCTGGCTGAAGATCGAGATCCTCGCCTGCGAGGCCATGAACAAGAGGGGGCAGGTGCCTGCCGCCGACCTCAAGAACATCAAGGCCAAAGCCGCCTTTAATGTCGACCGGATCAACGAGATCGAGCTGAAGGTCAATCACGACGTCATCGCCTTCCTGACCAACGTGGCCGAGCACGTGGGCCCGTCCTCCCGCTTCATCCACAAGGGCATGACCAGCTCCGACGTGCTCGACACCGCCCTGGCCGTCCAGATGGTGCAGGCCGGCGACATCCTGATCCGCGGCGTCAAGGCCCTCCGCAAGGCCGCCGCCAGGAAGGCGCGCCGCTACAAGTTCACCCCCATGATCGGCCGCTCCCACGGCATCCATGCCGAGCCGATCACCTTCGGCCTCAAGATGGCCCTGATGTACGACGAGTTCGGCCGCGCGCTGAAGCGGCTCGAGGCGGCGCGCGAAAACGTGCGGGTCGGCCAGCTGTCGGGCGCCGTCGGGACGCATGCCCACCTCGATTACCGGGTGGAGGCGTATGTCTGCCGCAAGCTGGGGCTCCAGCCCGCCGCCATCTCCACGCAGGTCCTGCAGCGCGACCGCCACGCGGAATACATCGGCGCCATCGCCCTCGTCGGCGCCTCGGTCGAGCGCTGGGCGCAGGAGTTCCGCCACCTCCAGCGCACCGAGGTGCACGAGGTCGAGGAGTTTTTCGGCAAGGAGCAGAAGGGCTCTTCCGCCATGCCGCACAAGAAGAACCCCATCACCGGCGAGAAGCTCTGCGGCCTCGCCCGGCTCCTGCGCGGCAACCATGTGGCCGCCCTGGAAAACGTGGCGCTCTGGCACGAGCGGGATATCTCCCACTCCTCGGTGGAGCGGGTGATCATGCCCGACAGCACCATCGCGCTGGACCATATGCTGAGCAACATGACCAAGCTGGTCGAGAACCTCCGCGTCTTTCCGGACCGGATGCAGGCGAACCTCGACATGACCCACGGTCTCATCCACTCCCAGCAGGTCCTGCTCCTGCTCACGGAAAAGGGATTCGCCCGCGAGGACGCCTACCGCATGGTGCAGACGCACGCCATGGCCGCCTGGGAGACGGGGAAGGAGCTCAAGAGCCTCGTGGCCGCCGACGCCGAGCTCATGAGCAAGGTGACCAAGGCCGACCTGGACCGGGTCTTCGATGTGTCCGTTCATTTCCGCGATGTCAACCGCACATTCAAGGCGGTGGGATTATGAAGAGGGGTGCCATGAAAAAGACGGGCGTGTCGGCCTATGCCGCGGCGGGTGTGAATATCGACGAAAAAATGGCCGGGATCGACGCCATCAAGAAAATGGTCAAAACCACGGCCACCCCCGGCGTCCTGACCGGGATCGGCTCGTTCGGCGGCATGTTCCGGTCGCCCGGCAAGGACCAGATCCTCGTGGCGAGCACCGACGGCGTGGGCACCAAGCTGAAGATCGCCACGCTGGCGAAAAAGCACGACACCGTGGGCCAGGACATCGTGAACCACTGCGTGAACGACATCCTGGTGCAGGGCGCCAAGCCCCTGTTCTTCATGGACTACATCGGCACCTCCAAGGTCGACCGCCGGGTCATGGCCGAGCTGGTCAGCGGCATGTGCAAGGCCTGCCGTGAAAACGGCTGCGCCCTGCTGGGCGGCGAGACGGCCGAGATGCCGGGCGTGTATCCGCCGGGCGAATACGACCTGGTCGGCACCATCGTCGGCTCCGTGGGCCGCAAAGAGGTGATCACGGGCGAAGGCATCCGGGCGGGCGACGTCATCATGGGCCTGCCTTCCAGCGGCCTGCACACCAACGGCTACTCCCTGGCCCGCAAGATCGTTTTCGAAACCGCGGGTCTCACGGTCAAGGACCGCTTCCCGGGCCTGAAACAGAGCGTGGCGGACGTGCTGCTGGCGGTGCACCGGAGCTACCTGAAGCCGGTTTCGGGGCTTCTCGGCAAGGTGCGCGTCCGCGGCCTGGCCCATATCACCGGCGGCGGTTTTCCGGACAATGTGCCGCGCGTGCTGCCCTCCGGCGTGACGGCCGTGTTCGATCGCTCGTCCTGGGCCGTGCCGACGCTGTTCCAGTTCCTTCAGGAGCAGGGCCGCGTGGACCGCGAAGAGATGTACCGGGTATTCAACATGGGCATCGGCCTGGTGATCATGGTCTCCGCGGCGGAAGCCGGCAAGGCGCTGGCCCTGCTCAAGGCGGCCCGCGCGCAGCCGCTGGTCATTGGCCGCATTGAAAAGGGACAGGAGGCGGTCCGCCTGGAGCACTAATCCGGGCCCGCCGATCTCCGTCCGGCTTCGCGTGCTCGCCCCCGACGATGTGAACGGCGAGCCCTCCGATCGCCTGATCGAGCTGTTTCCGGACCGCCCCGTGCGGGTGTTTGAGGCGGCGCCGCACCTGATCGGCAAGCCGGTGCTGGAGGGCGGGCTCGTGAACTCCGCCGCGGGCTCCATGTTCGCCTATTACCTGCAGAGCGAGTCGTCGCTGCAGTCGGCCGGCGCTCCGGAGATTGTCAGGCCGGCCTCCTTCAATCCGCGGCGGGCCGACCTCCACTTCCGCCTCTTCAACGTTTCGCATTTCATGGCGCGGAGTCCGGAGGTCAGGGAGGGCTTTGCCGCGCTGCCGGGGCGGAAGGGCCCGTCTTCCAGGGCACTCCCGGCTTTTTGCTGATCTATCCGGACAAGGAGCAGGTGGAGCTGGCGTACGGCCGCTCGGCCTGGGTCTGGGCGGGGCTGGGTCTGGCTTGGGTCGGCTGGCTGATCTGGGCGGTGATGGCCTGGCAGCGCCGCCCACGCCGGCCGGAAGGGGCCTGGCGCGCCGGGCTGCTGGAAGATGATGGACGCCACGCTCGGGCCCCTGGCGTGCCGGCTGGCGGGCTTCTGGCGGCAACCGGCGGCGCCGGCGGCCGCCGCTTCGTCGCGCATCCTGGTCATCCGCCCCGGCGGCATGGGGGACATGATCCTGCTGATTCCCGTTCTTCGGCGGCTGCGGCGGGGCGGGTATCGGGCGGTGGTGGATACGGAGCAGTTTCACCATCTGTCGGCCCTGCTGGCGCATTTGGCGGTGGTGCTGGGGGTGCGGACGGTCGTGCTGTTTGGACCGGGCGATCCGCTCAAGTGGGGGCTGGAGGATGCGCGGCATGGCGTGATTCGCCAGAAGCGGCCCTGTGCGCCCTGCGCGCTGTTCGGGTATCAGAAATCCTGTCCGGACCGGAAATGCCTGCGGGAAATCGGGGTGGAGCGGGTGAAGGAAGCGGTGCAGGGCCTGCTGGCGGATCCGGACGGGATCAGCGCCTGACGTTGCCGGCCACCGAGGCGGCCGCCGTGTTGTCGTGGATCACCTTGTAGATGGTTTCGTTTTCACGAACCATGCCGAACTGTTCACGGACCAGGCGCTCGACAAAGCGGGGGTCGGCCTGGAAGAGGTTCTGGCGGTTCTGGAAATCGTGGATATGCGCCTCAATCCCGTGGTTTTTGGCCAGCAGCTCTTCTTTTTTCTGCTGCAGGGCGCTCATGCGGGTGTATTCGGGAACGAAGATGTAGAGCACGCCGATGGCTGTCACGATGATCACCACGCACAACGACGCCTTGAAAATATAGGTCCAGATATTGTTCATGAACAGAGTAGGGTTCCCAATATTTGAGGTTAGTGTATCGCGATGCGCGGTGGGTGCAAGGGAAAAAAGAGGGAAATGAAAAAAATAGTGCATAAAAAAAGGTAGGGCGAATCCCTCCGGGAGAGCCGCACCACGAGACCGTGGCGGCTCGGCCAGAGGCCTCGCCCTACCTTCCAAACACGAGAAACGGACTTACTTCCAGAGCGTTCCGGCGTAGATCGCGTTGTCACCCAGCTCCTGCTCGATGCGGAGCAGCTGGTTGTACTTGCAGATCCGGTCGGTCCGGCAGAGGGAGCCGGTCTTGATCTGGCCCGCGTTCGTCGCCACGGCGATATCGGCGATGGTCGTGTCCTCGGTTTCGCCCGAGCGATGGCTGACCACGGCCTTGTAGCCGGCCTTGAACGCCATTTCCATGGCATCGAGCGTCTCGGTGAGCGAGCCGATCTGGTTGACCTTCACCAGGATGGCGTTGGCCGTTCCGGTGTCGATGCCGCGCTTCAGGAACTTGACGTTGGTGACGAACAGATCGTCGCCCACGAGCTGGGTGTTGGCGCCCATGACGTCCGTCATGGTCTTCCAGCCTTCCCAGTCGTTCTCGGCCATGCCGTCCTCGATGCTGAAGATCGGGTACTTCTTCTGCAGGTCCACGTAGAACTGGACCATCTCCGCGGAGGTGCGCACGGAGCCGTCGCTCTTCTTGAAGACGTAGCGCTTCTTGGCGGAGTCGTAGAACTCGCTGGAGGCGGGATCGAGCGCGATGCAGATGTCCTTGCCGGGCTTGTAGCCCGCCTTCTTGATGGCGGTGATAATGACTTCCAGCGCCTGCTCGTTGCTCTTGAGGTTGGGGGCAAAGCCGCCCTCGTCGCCCACGGCGGTGCTGAGCTTCATATCCTTGAGCACGCCCTTCAGCGCGTGGAAGGTCTCGGCGCCCATCTGGAGGGCCTGCGAGAAGGTCTTGGCGCCCTTGGGCATGATCATGAACTCCTGCAGGTCGACGGGGGCATCGGAGTGCGCGCCGCCGTTCAGGATGTTCATCATGGGCACGGGAAGCACCTTGGCGTTGGCGCCGCCGATGTAGCGGTAGAGGGGCAGCCCGCTGTACTCGGCCCCGGCTTTGGCGGCGGCGAGGGAGACGGCGAGAATGGCGTTGGCGCCGAGCTTGCTCTTGGTGGCGGTGCCGTCCAGGGCCAGCATGGTGTTGTCGAGGGTCACCTGGTCGCGGACGTCGAGGCCCACGAGCTCCTGGGTGATCAGGTCGTTGACGTTCTTGACGGCCTGGAGCACGCCTTTTCCGCCAAAGCGCTTCTTGTCGCCGTCGCGCAGCTCCACGGCTTCGTTTTCGCCGGTGGAGGCGCCGGACGGGACCGCGGCGGTGCCTTTGATTCCGGATTCAAGCATCACGTCCACTTCCACGGTCGGGTTGCCGCGGGAGTCGATGATTTCACGGGCGATGATGTCACAAATGCTAGCCATTACGTGTCTCCTTTGTTTGAGCGGCATAGGGTAGGATAAATGCCTTTTGAAATCAAGTCTGAGATTGAGGTAGACGTGTCGGACCGGTCAGACCGGGCAGACCTGTCGGACGTCTCAGACGCTTTTCATGGCGTCCGCAACATGCCGGCGCACGGCCGTGTAGACCGTTTCCAGGGGAAGCCCCGATGTGCTCAACAGCTTTGGGTTGTCCTCCACGCTGATGCGGCCACTGTAGCCGGTTTTGCCCAGGGCGGCCAGGAAGCGGGGCAGGTCGTAGCCCGGCCCGTCATCCGTGCCCGTTTCGGGAAGCGTGGGGGTGGCCACATGCATATGCGCGAGGCGCGGGCCCGCCAGGATCAGGTTTTCAAACGGCTCGTTTTCCCAGGCCATGTGATAAAGGTCGGTCAGCAGGCGGAGGTTCGGATGCGCGACCTCGTCGACGAAGGCGATGCCCTGGTCGGTCCGGTTGAAAAAGTTGCAGGCCTTCTTGAACAGCGGTTCCAGCGCAACGGTCATGCCATGGCGGGCCGCGGTTTCGCCGGCCAGCCGGGCGGCCTGCACGAATTGGGCGCGGGCCTTTTCAACCGGCCAGCCCTCCGGCACCGTGCGGGCCCCGCCGCTTCCGAAGACCATGATTTTGGCGCCCACCTCGGAGGACCGCCGCAGGACGGTCTCCATGTGGGCGCCCAGGGCCGCGAGGTTGACGTCGGGGCCGGTCACCTTCAGGGTGCCCGGAACGAAGATGTTGAAGGCCTCGATGGGAAGGGGCGAATCCAGCAGCTTTTTCCGGACGGGGGAAAAGTCCTCTTCGCTCTTGTCGGCCATCAGGGTGTAGCAGCCCATTTCGGCGTAGTCAAACCCGGCCGCCTTGGCCGCGCTCAGGCTGTCGATGTCGATGCAGATTCCAAGTTTCATAAGAGCCTTTTAATCGAACCCCCGGTGTTTGTCGAGTCCTGCGAATCGTCTGCGAATCGTCCTGCGAATCGTTCCCCACGGGCACACATCCTAGGGGAGTTTTACGTTGATCCGGTAGAAGCCGGCGCCGGCGGCTGCCCCCCCGGGATCGCGGACGCGGAAGAGAGCGCCGGTTCCGGTCAGGTTGCTGGCAACCGTGTCCCACGAGGGCGGCGCGAGGGTGCCGGTTCGCTCGAGCGCATACAGCCTGCCGGAGACGGAGGTGAACTCGCTCCAGATATCCGTTCCATCGAGCCGGATGGCGGTCATGCGCAGGGCGCTTGCGGCATCATTTGGATCGGTGCCAGACTGGTATTCAGCCAACGTGGAAAAACCGTCGCCGTCGCTGTCGAGGGCGGCGTCCAGGGCATTGGTTTGGTTCTGGCCGCGCCAGATCTCCCACCAGTCGGGAATCGCGTCGCCATCGGTGTCGCCCAGGCCGAGAGCGGCCAGGGCGTCGATCCGGCCCCAGCCGTAGGTCGTGTTGGGGACGGTCGTGCCGGCCGGAATGGCGGTCTCCGTGATGATGCGCTCGATGGCATCCACCTGGCCTTTGAGCTCGGGGTGGGCCGATAGCAACAGCGCCACCAGGCCGGCCACATGCGGGCCCGCCATGCTCGTGCCGTTCCACCCGCCCGCATAGCCGCCGCCCGGGACGCTGGAGCGGATGTTGACGCCCGGGGCGGTGACATCGGGCTTCATCCGGCCGCTTCCGTCCACGGTGACGGGGCCGCGGCTGCTGAAGCCGGCGATGGTTCCGCTGCTGTCGACCGCCCCGACGGTGAAGGAGGCGTCATAGATGGCGGGCGCGTTGTCGATGGAGCTGGCGGCCGGCCCGCTGTTGCCGGCGGAGGCGACCACGACAATGCCGGCCGCGCGGACCCGCTCCACGATCGGCAGGAGAACGAGGGGGTCGAGGGCGCCTTCCTCGGGCGGGCAGGTCCACGAGTTGTTGATGACGTCGGGCGCCTTGGCGGGATCCGGATTCAGGCCATTGAGATCGGTGGGCGAAAGGAACCACTCGAAGCACTCCGTGTACGTGGCGGGGGTGCCCCAGCCGCGCTCCATGTTGCGGCAGCCGATCCACCGGGCCCCCGGCGCCATGCCGATCCGGTTGCCGGCTCCGTCATCGCCAATCATGGTTCCCATGGTGTGCGTTCCGTGGCTCTGGTCATCGACGGGCGCGCGGGTGTTGTAGCCGTAGGGATTGCTTCCGGCATTATGGACATCCGTGGTGTGGATGGCGTCGTGCCAGTTGTAGTTGTGGTCGACATTTGTGCCATCCCAGCCCCGGTAGCGGCCGAGGAGGGCCGGGTGATTCCATTGGTAGCCGGTGTCCTGCCCGGCCACCACCACGCCCTGGCCGGTGTAGCCGAGCGCCCACACCTGCGGCGCATGCACCTGCTCGATATTCCACTCGACGCCGGCGGTTGTCGCGGCGGGCGAAGGGGCCGGCTCCTGGAGCTGGACTGCCGTATTGGCGAGGATGCAGGTGACGTCGGAGCGCTCGCCGAGCAGGCGGAGCAGGGAGCTGTCCCCCCGCACCCAGATCATATTCAGCAGCCAGAAGGAGCGGTGCAGGATCCCGCGCTTTTCGAGGATTTTCACCAGGGGCGCCTGCGAGCGGAGCGCGGTCGCCCGGAGTCGCTGAACCACCTGCCTGCCTTTTTCGCGCTTGGTTTTGAGCGTGCGGGCGTCCGTGAGATCCGCCTGCTCGGAGAGCATGACGAGAAACTCGCATTCGCCGGACGCGGCCTTTTGCAGAACGCGCCCGTCCACCTTTTTTTCCCAGCCGGGCCCGTTCGCCCCGGTCAGCGGAAAAAGCAGGAGCAGCACGAGCAGCCGCCAGCCGCCGCGCCGGAATGAACGGGACCCTATGGGGCAAGGGCGCATGGGTTCACTTGAAGACGAGGCCGTCCCTGTAATCGGACCAGATGGTCTCGAACCAGGCCTCGGTGGCGGGGATGGGCCGGCGGGGCGCCCAGCGGTGGGCGATGGCCGCTCCGGCGGCCGATGTTTCCAGGACCTTGTCCCGGAAGGCGGTATCCTCCTGGGCGAAATGCCAATCCGTCCCCAGTTGGGCATGGGGTGGCTTGCCATTCGGGGCGAGCACCATCGACGAGCCGCGGCTGCCGACCTCCGACTCCACCTCGAAGCGGATGGCGTCCAGGATCACCAGTTGCGCGAAGGCCAGCTGGCGGGTGGTGAGCGCCTCGCCCCGGTCGCGCCGCGCGCAGCGGCAGCCCTTGGCCTCCAGCCGCTTCCACTGCGCCCGGGCCTCGCTCACGGCCGCCTTCAGCTCCGCGCGCGAGCGGATATGCGCCCCCGCCCGGCTCATGCGCGCCTGAAGCTCCAGTCGCTCCGCCTTCCAGCCCGTGCCGCCCGCCTCGCCGGCTTTCAGCCAGGCCAGCAGGTCGCGGGCGG
>CAXNFL010000051.1:0-10422 GCA_964201555.1 Kiritimatiellia bacterium | reverse complement strand
AGCTCGATCTATACCGATCGGCGGTATGTGAAGTGGATCACCAATATGGCGACCCATCAGCCCTTCGATCCGCCTCGCGATACGCGCAGCGTGCATTGGATCGAAAATGGAAAAACCAATAACTTCCCGAACACCTCCAACCCCTACACCGTAGAGTATGTTCACGGCCTGGGCGGTAGCTGGGAAGTGCATCCTCAATACGGAGTCACCCGACCGATCGGGTTCGTCAATACGGTCGCCACGGATCCTTCTTTCATCCGGGAGTATAGCGGCCTCTATGGCGACATGCTTCCGCTGGGCGCGGCCCGCAGCATCGACAACATCGAGATGTGGGATGGATCGCTTCCGTCTGACGGGAAGCGGGACCAGGATGGCGACGGCATTCCCGATCTCTGGGAAGAGCAGCACGGGCTCGATCCCTTGAACCCGCTCGACGCGCAGGACGATCCCGACAGGGACGGCATGTCCACGCGCCAGGAGTTCATCATCGGGTCCGATCCGTTCGGCGCCTTCTCGGTGCAGCAGAACGTCTGGGACTTCTTCGCCTACACGAATGGGGCGGTTGGTCCGTATCTCTTCCTGGGCGAGCAATATACCGACATGGACTACATGGACGACCTGTGGGAGTCGGCATACGGGCTGAATACGGAAATGTATGACGCCACGGGCCCCAGCGCCGATCCGGACGGGGACGGGTGGAGCAATCTGTCCGAGTTCCAGGCTCTCTACTACCTGCGTGGTTCGGGCGGCACGAACGGTTTCCTGAACGCCGCCACCAACTTGTTCAACGCGTATACGCCGTTGGCGAACAACGCCTTCTACATGAACATGCTGGGGGACCTGAGCTTCCTGCAGAACCAGAGCACGAACACCAATGCCGTTGTCTGGAGCCTGGAGTGGAATGATCCGCGTGACGAGCGGTTCCACCCGGTGCCGGAGCTGATCTTCCGGTTCCAGTACGCGGGCAAGAGTCGCACCCTGTCGAATCCGAACTTCGTGGTGCTGGCCTACTCGGACCGGCTCATGGAGATCCCTGATGCCTCGATCCGCGGCACGGGCGACCGGACTACGGGGTATCCGCGGTATATGGCGCTCAATATCGACCGGGCCAATTCCACCTCCTTCGAGGGCGATATCCGCGAAGGGATGAATTGGTTCTGGGGCTTCATCGATCTGAACGGCGATGATGTCTACCAGGCCAACGAGCCGGGCGGATTTACGGGGCCTGTCAATATCCGCTGGGGGAGCGTGGGGCCGATTGACATTTCCCTGACGGACAAGCGCCCGATGGGCTTCGCCCGCTTCTCGTGGGACGGCGCGACAGGGACGTCCAGCAACGCCTTTGATCCGAGCCAGGTGGAGTTCTACCACGTGTATATCGTGGACAAGAACATCGCGAATGCGCCAACCGTGTTCTATCGCAAGTACCCGGCCGATCGGACCTGGATGATGGAAGCCGATATGATGGCCATCACGAAACTGGCCAAGGGCTTCAAGCGCTCCGGCGGCTACCAGTATTATGTCCGCGCGGAATACGACAATGTGCTTCGCGACGTGAAGACGGGGATGGTTTATGAATCCTATCCCACCACGATGCCTGCGCCGACCCTGGTCTGGCCTTCCGGAAACGCCCGTCTGCGCCAGTCGCGCGACACGTTTATCTGGAAGATGGACCCCTCCGTCACCAAGTGCATTATGACGGCGACTCGCCGGGATACCGCACAAGTGGTGCTGTCCTATGCGTTTGCGCCGCCCGCCCGCGACATCTTCGGGCGCTATAAAATGGAGATGCCCATCTACATCGGCGACAGCGTGTTCAAGAATGGCGTGTACGACTACACGTTGACCGTTCAGTCGCCGGTTGCGTCGGCTTCGGCCACCAGTCAGTTCTCGGTGCGTATCGGCGATTACCCCGGGTATTCGTACTCGCTCTCGGGCACGTTTATCTATCCCGGAAAGGTGACCACCGGAAGCTTCGTGGTGGAAGCCTTCACAACGCCCGGGTTTGGCGGCGTGCCGGCGGGCCGGGCGATCATTCCCAATACGATCAAGGAATCCGGCTGGCCGACGAATGTGTTCGCGTTCACCGTCCGGGGCATTCCCGCGGATCAGTATTATGTCCGCGTGTTCCTGGATCAGAACGACACCTATCCCAATTACAAGGCGGACGATTTCGAATCTCAGGGGTGGTTCTCCAAGAACTTCTACTGGCCCGAGTCGATCGAGGTTTCGGGCACGCAGACGGCGAAGTTGACCGACTGGGTCAAGGTCCTGATGCGCGACACCGATAATGACCGCCTGCCCGACGATTGGGAATACCAGTGGAACGGGAACTTGTCCGCCTTCGGCCTGGGCGATCTGAACGGCTATACGCCCGCCTTGTATGGGCAGAATGTGTTCGAAGCTTACTCAGGGGCGCCCCTCGGCAATAATCCGAAGTAAAACTGAGCGCGTGGACGCAAGAAAAGCTTGCGTCCATGCCTTAAATCGGATTGAATCATGTTTCACAACAAACTGGAGCGAATTGGCATGAATAAGATCAGGAAGACAGCCATTGTGGCGTCAATGCTTGTTGCGATCGGGGCCGGGATTGTGGGCTGCGAATGGGAGAGCCCGAGCGACGGCCAGACCTGGTCGGATTCATACAATTGGGTTAACTTCAGCGGCGTTTACAAGAATCCGGGCGGCGGCTCGGTGGTGAGCGATTTCACCAGCTCCATCGTGGCATCAACTAATACCGCGGGGTCCACCGCGGTTCCTGTCGGTCCCGTGACCATCGCGAACGGCGATGGGGGAAACAGCTTCAGCGGGAAGTTGCTCCCGAATGTGGTCCCCGGCTCATTGCAGATCACAGCGGGCGGTGTCGTGTTCACGGATAACGGATCCGGCGGACTGATTCCCGACAGCGGGCTCGGCACGATCAACGGGTCCATCAGCTATGGGTCCGGCGCCTGGAGCATCAACATGGGCGGTGTGACGGTTGAAGTCGGAGAAGCGATTCGCGCCAGCTATAGCGTCTTCCAGACGACCGGAACCGTGGTCACGCCCGGCTCCAACTCCAGCACGACGCACGGCACCACGGGGACCAAAATCCTCTCGTTCACGGTCATGCAGGAAGGCAACATGCTTTCGCTCATCGATAGTGATGGCATGACCTACTCCGGGAAGCTGGGCAGCGTTCGCTCCGCCAGTGGCGATCTGGGAACGGCGCCCCGGCAGGGTGATGTCGTCGTCGCCCAATACAGCGTCAAGGGAACCAGCCGCGTCGGGATTCCCGTTGAAATCGTTGGCGTCCTTCAGGGAACCGTTACCGTAACGGGGAGCTCCGCTTCCTTCGTGATGGCCGCCCGTAACATCCAGGGACAGTGGATCGAGAAGGTCTCCGGCGGAAAGGTCGGCGATGTGATCGGCGTGGCCCGTGATGCCGCCATCAACTGGACCTATACGGGCGCTGTGTCGTTGTAACCGTGCGCTTTTTCAATACGCTGAGTCGCCGACTGGAACCCTTTACGCCTCTTGAGGCGGGCAAGGTCGGCTTTTATACCTGCGGCCCTACGGTCTATAATTTTGCCCACGTCGGCAATTTCCGCGCTTACATTTTCGAGGATCTGCTTCGGCGCGTATTGAAACATGCCGGCTTCGCCGTCAATCAGGTGATGAACCTGACCGATGTGGACGACAAGACCATACGCGGAGCCATGCAGGCCGGCGTGCCCCTTCGCGACTTCACCCGGACCTTCAAGGACGCCTTTTTCCAGGACCTCAAAACGCTGGCCATCGAGCCGGCGGAGTGTTATCCGGCGGCCACCGATCACATCCCCGAAATGATCGCCCTGATCGACACGCTGATGCGCAAGGGCTTCGCCTATCAATCCGAGGACAAGTCCGTCTATTTCAGCATTTCACGGTTCCCCGAATACGGCAAGCTGGCCCACCTGGACAAATCCGGACTGAAGGCGGGCGCCCGGGTGGCGCAGGATGAGTACGAGAAGGAGAACCTGGCCGACTTCGCCCTCTGGAAAGCCTGGGACGAAAAGGATGGGGACGTGGCCTGGGATTCGCCGTGGGGCAGGGGCCGGCCCGGCTGGCATATCGAATGCTCGGCCATGAGCATGAAATACCTGGGTGAATCCTTCGACATTCATACCGGCGGCGTGGACAACGCCTTTCCGCACCATGAGGACGAAATGGCCCAGAGCGAGGCGGCCACGGGCAAGCAGTTTGTCCGCTACTGGCTGCATTGCGCCCACCTGGTGGTGGAGGGCAAGAAGATGTCCAAGTCGTTGGGCAACTTCTTCACCCTTCGCGACATCCTCGCCAAGGGATACACCGGGCGGGAGATTCGCTATGTCCTCCTGTCTGCGCACTACCGGCAGGCGTTGAACTTCTGCTTCGATGCGCTCGATGGCGCCCGCGCGGCGCTGGAGCGCCTGGATGAGTTCAAGGCGCGCCTGGAGCAGGTTGCCGGCCCCGCGCCCACGGCCCCGGGCGTTTTGCCCGCTTATGCGGAGCAGGCCAAGAGTCTCTTTTTTGGAAGCCTGGAGGACGACCTGTCCATTTCCCAGGCGCTCAGCGCCCTGTTCGACCTGGTTTTGCAGGGGAACCGGGCAGCGAACGAGGGGCGGCTCAGCCCTTCAGAGGCCGCCGCCATCCTGCAGCTCTTTGCGGAGATGGACTCCGTATTGGGCGTGCTTTCCCGGCCCGTTGATCAGGTGGATGACCGCGTGCAGGACCTGGTCCTCCGCCGGCAGGAAGCGCGGCAGGCCAAAAACTGGGCCGAGTCCGACCGCATCCGCGACGAACTGGCCAAGTTGGGCTGGACCGTCAAGGACACCCCCCAGGGCCCCCAGTTGAAGCGCCTCTGATTCAGGGGGATTGCAGGATTTCCAGGTCATGGGCGCGTTTTTCGTCGGCCTCGGTTTCCAGGCATTTGCCGATTTTGGCCAGCCGGGCGTCCCGCATGATCAGGCGGAAGGCGTCGAGCCCGATTTTGCCTTCACCCAGGTGGGCATGCCGGTCGACGTGGGAGTTGAAGCCGGTGACGGAATCGTTGATATGGAACAGCTTCAGCCGGCTGAGCGGAAGCGCGGCTTTGAGGGCGTCGATCGTTTTGTTGTAGGTCTCTTCGGTGCGGATATCGTAGCCGGCGGCGAAGATGTGGCAGGTGTCCACGCAGATGCCCAGCCGCTCCCCCTGCTTGGACTGACCGATGATGTCGGCCAGGTGCTCGAATCGGGAGCCGATGGAATGGCCCGCGCCGGCGGTGGTTTCCAGCAGGACGGAGGTTTCCGTATTTTCCGAAGCGCCATAGGCTTCGTCAAGGGCGGTGGCGATCCGCCGGATGCCGTCCTCCACCGGCAGGGAGCCGGCGGAGCCGGGGTGGACCACCAGCAGGGGGATCCGGAGCGCCTGGCAGCGGCGCAGTTCGTCGGCGAAGGCGGCGCGGGATTTCTCGCCGGGCTCGCCCTCGGCGGCCAGGTTGATCAGGTAGGAGGCGTGGGAAACCGCGAGGATGCCGGTCTCTTTTTGCAGGTCCAGGAAACGGGTCACGGACTCCGCGGCGAGCGCGTAGGGTTTCCACTGGCGCGGGGAGGAGGTGAAGAGCTGGGCGACGGGGCATTTCCAGTCGCGCGCCTCTTCCAGGGCATGGTGCGGGCCGCCCGCGCTTGAGAAGTGAGCGCCGACGAGGGGCGGCGTTCCGGTTTTTTGGTTGTGCCGGGGCATGGGGAAAGCCTATCTTGTGGAGTCGGGCTTGGCAATACCGAAAGGAGCGCGTTCATGAATGGCTCTGAACATCGCCGGTTGATGGACGAGATCGGGATCTGGCTGCAGGAGGGCTTGATCAGTGGCGAGCAGGCGGCCCGCCTGCGGGAGCGCTATCCCGTGCCCGCTTCAAAGAACTGGGCGCTGGTGGTGACCAGCGTCTTCGGCTCCCTGCTCGTGGGCCTCGGCATTATCCTGCTGCTGGCCCATAACTGGGATGACCTGACCCGGCCCGTCCGCGCCGGGCTGGCCTATCTTCCCGTGCTGGCGGCCCTGGGACTGTGCGCCTGGTATGTTTTCTCGGATCGCAGCAGCACCGGCTGGCGCGAGGGGCTGGGTACCTTCCTGGGGCTGGCGGTGGGGGCGTCGCTGGCCCTGGTGGCGCAGACCTACCAGGTCGGGGGCACCTTTCGCGCGCTGACCCTGGCCTGGATGCTGCTGATCCTCCCGTCCGTCTATATCCTGGATGCCGTCATGCCGGCGCTGATCTACCTGGCCGGCATCACGGGCTGGGCGGTGGGGCAGAGCAGCTGCCAGGATAACCCCACCGGCTACTGGCTGCTGCTCGGCGGCTTGATTCCCTTCCTCATCTGGACCCGCCGCCGCGATCCGGGCGGCATCCGGAACGGCTGGCTGATGTGGGGCACGGCGCTTTCCATGATCGGGGGCGTGGCGACCTGCATGCACACGCACGAGCCGGTGCTGTGGTTCGCCCTGTATGCCGCCTTTTTCGCGGTCTGCCTGCTGGCCGGGGAGCTCTGGGACCGGCCGGGCGTTTCGCTGTGGGGGCGTCCCCTCACGCTGCTGGGCGGGTTTGGCATGGGCGTCATGGTGTTCCTCTATTCTTTCCTCTGGTTCTGGAACGACATGAACCGGGACATCCAGTATTACGGCTGGCGGCGGACGGAATGGCAGGAGGCCACGGACATCGCGCAGGTGGCGGTCTTCATGGTCCTGTATGTCGTGCTGCTGGTGCTGGCCTTCCGCCGGCTCAAGGGCTGGCCGTTCCGGCTGGCCGCCTGTTTTCCCCTGGTCGCCGTCGTGCTGGTGGCCTTGAACCAGGTTCTTGAAGGCCATGCGATTATTCCGGCGGTCCTGATGAACGGCTACGCGTTTGTCCTGGGGCTGCTGGTGGTGGCCGAGGGCGTCCGGGAGACCCGGCTGGACAACATGAACGCCGGGCTGGTGCTCCTGGCCGCCCTGCTGATCTCGCGCTTCTTCGATGCCGACATGAGCATCCTGGGGCGGGGCCTGGCGTTTATCGGGCTGGGCATTTGTTTCCTGGCGGCCAATGCCATCATGATCCGCAGGAGGCGCGCGCTATGAAAACACCTTTCCGGATCATCTTGTTCGCGGTGATGAGCGCGGCCATCCTGGCGGCCCCGGCGTCCCAGATCCTGAAGCACGAGCGCGTGCTGCGGGAGGGGCGGGCGTTCCGGTTCCGGACGCAGCCGGTGGATCCCTATGACGCCTTTCGCGGGCGGTATGTGCGGTTGTCCTTCGCCGAATTGACGGCGGTCATTCCGCCGGGAATGGAGCTTTCCTACCGGTCGCGCGGTGAGGATGTGCAGGTGGCGATCGGGGAGGATTCCAACGGCTTTGCGATTGTCCGCTCTGTTTCCAAGGAGCCGCCGGCGGGCACCCGCGATTACGTGACCATGGAGACCGGCTGGCGGTGGGGGCAGGAGACCAACGGGATCATCAACCTGGTTCCCCCGTTTTCGCAGTTCTTCATGAATGAAAAGCTGGCGCCCCTGTCGGAGGACGCCTACCGCCGGCTGAACCGGCGGACGACCACGAACGTCTGGGCCGTGGTGCGGGTGCTGGACGGGCGGGGCGTGATCGAGAACCTGATGTTCGAAGGCGTGCCCGCGGCCGACTACGTGCGGGATCAGAAATTGGAGAAATGAGGGGGGTAGCCGAGGGGGAGTCGAGGGGTAGCCGCCGCTGATAAGCGGTGGAACAGGCGCCAGTCCACGCCTTATCAGGCGCGGCTACGAAGAGTGGCGCGCGAGAGATGGCGCGCGAGAGATGGCGCGCGAGAGAGTGGCCGAGGGGTAGCCGAGGGGTAGCCGCCGCTGATAAGCGGTGGAACAGGCGCCAGTCCACGCCTTATCAGGCGCGGCTACGAAGAGATGGCGCGCGGAAGAGATGTGCGCGGAAGAGTGGCCGAGTGGTAGCCGAGTGGTAGCCGAGGGGTAGCCGCCGCTGATAAGCGGTGGGACAGGCGCCAGTCCACGCCTTATCAGGCGCGGCTACGTAGAGTGGCGCGCGAGAGATGGCGCGCGAGAGATGGCGCGCGGGAGAGTGGCGCGCGGAAGAGTGGCGCGCGGCTGAATGATGTTTCCATTCCAAGGCTGTTGTGCTAAACAAGGGTCTTTAATAACCGGGAGACATTCATGATTCTGGATACGCTGGACCGGATCGACCTCTATGGCAACATGCACCCGCGGCTGCGCGAGGCCTTTGACCAGCTGAAGCGGAAGGACCTGGCCACGCTGCCCAAGGGGCGCAACACGATCAAGCCCTACCTGCACATTGACGTGGTCATGGGCGATATGGTCCCCCGCGAAAAGAGCATGGTGGAGGTGCACAGCCATTACATCGACATCCATGTGCCGCTGACGGGCTGGGAGATGATCGGCTGGCTGGACAAGGGGCGCTGCACCAAGCTGATCCGCACCATTCCGGAGAAGGATGCGGAGCTGTTCGAGTTTATGTGCGAGAGCTGGAACGAGCTGCGGCCCGGCTATTTTGCCCTCTACTTCACGGGCGAAGGGCATGCCCCCATGGTGGGCGTGGGCCCGATCCACAAGGTCGTGGTCAAGGTGGCGCTGAAGGATTGATCAGCCGCCCAGCGACTTCACATAGTCCGCGAGGGTGATGATCCGGCCTGTTTTGCGCGACTCTTCGGCCGCGAATCCCATGATATGGCTCTGCACGGAGCGCTGGATGGAGGATTCCATTGAGGCGGCGTCGGGCTTTGTCATTTCGGAGTACAGGGCGGCCATCAGGGCGGGATCGCCGCCGCCGTGTCCCGCATAGCCGCCGGCCAGCGGGTTCAGGTTCCACTTGGTGCGGTTGTAGGTGTGGTGCTCGATCAGGACGATGTCGGCATCCTCCGTCTTCCGCTCATTCCGTCCCGTGAGGAAGCCCTTCGTGCCGTAGATTTCCATGCAGCGGCCGGCATCGAAAGCGGTCATGGTGAACGTGGCGGTGATGTCGTCCTCGAACTTCATCGTCATCACCTGGTGGTCCACGGCGGTGTTGTCGCACCGGTACACACACCGGCCCCAGGGGGAGGTTTTCAGCCAGTCGCGGATCTGCTCCGGCGTGGCGCCGGCCTCCTTGTCGTAGATCTGGCCCAGCCAGGCCCGCTCGCGGCCGGCGTAGTGGATGGCGTTGAACGGGCACTCGCGGGCCGCGGGGCAGCCGTCGGTGCAGCGGGCGGGCGCGCCGGCCGGGGCCTTACGGGCTGTGAAGTGGGTCAGGGACCCGAAGCTGGAGACCGCCACGCAGGGGCGGTCGATGAGCCACGAGAGGATGTCCATATCGTGGCAGGCCTTGGCGATGATCATGGGCGAGGATTTCTCGACGACGCCCCAGTGGCCGCGCACGTAGGAGTGGGCCATGTGCCAGGGGCCGGTGGCCTCGATGGCGTTGACGCTGACGATCTCGCCCACGGCGCCGGACTGCACGATCTCACGGATTTTGCGGTAGAGGGGAGAGTAGCGCAGGATGTGGCAGACGAGCACCCGGCGGCCCAGCCGGGTGGCGAGGCGGGAGAGCTCGAGCACCTCTTCCAGGGTCGTGGCGATCGGCTTCTCGAGCAGGAGGTCGTATCCTTTTTCCAGGGCCTTTTTCGCGGGCGCGAAATGGCCGGAATCCTGCGTGCCGATGATCATGACGTCGGCCAGCTTGTCCTGGGCCAGGATCTCGGAATCGTCACGGAAGGCGCGGAAGGCGGGATTGCGCGAGGCGGCGCGGAGGCGGTCGACCCGCACCGGATTGGGATCCGCGGCGGCGGTGATCTCGTACAGGTCCGGCATCTGGCCGGCGAGCGAGGCATAGGTGAGGCCGCGTCCTCCGCAGCCAATAACGGCGAGTCTAAGTTTTTTCATGGTGTGTTAAACCACCGCGTTCCGGGCGATGACTTCGCGGTAGAACTTGGAGCTCAGCTTGGGGATGCGTTCCAGTGTTTCGTAGTTGACGTAGATGATGCCGAAGCGCTTCGTGTAGCCGCAGGCCCATTCGAAGTTGTCGAGGAGGCTCCACAGGAAGTAGCCCCGCAGCGGCCAGCCTTCGGCGACGGCCCGGTGCGCCGCGATCAGGTGCTGCCGCACGTACATGAGGCGGTCGGTGTCGTCCACCTCCTTGGACGTGTTCAGCTTGTCGTCGGCGGCGCAGCCGTTTTCGGTGATGTAGATGTTCTTGACGTTCCAGAGCTCCGTGGCGAGGCGGCTGGCCCAGTAGAGGACCTGGGGGCCGAAGTAGAGCCAGGGCATGTGCATGCGCGGGTAGCTCTCGGGCCAGGGCACGGTGGAAAAGCCGGCCGGATTGTTCGAGTCGGCCCGCACGTATACGGGGGAGTAGGCGTTGAGGCCGAGGAAGTCGAGCGGCGCGCCGATGGTTTTCATGTCCGCATCGGTGAACACCGGC
>CAXNFL010000050.1:0-10572 GCA_964201555.1 Kiritimatiellia bacterium | reverse complement strand
CAATATCCTGTCCAACGCCATGAAGTTCACGTCTCCGGGCGGCCGCATCAGCGTGGCCGCCGAGACGCAGGGCCCGGCCGTTGTCATCAGCGTGACGGATACGGGCATCGGCATCAGGAAAGAGGATCAGGAGCGCATCTTCGAGGAGTTTGAGCAAGTGGATTCCTCCATGAGCCGCAAGCATCAGGGCACGGGGCTGGGGCTGGGCTTGTGCCGGAAGTTTGTCGAGTTTCACGGCGGTCGCATCTGGGTGGAGAGCGCCGGCGAGGGGTGCGGTAGCGTGTTCCGCTTCTCGCTTCCGGTTCAAGAGCAGGAGCGCTCGGATGCTTGAATCCAGAGCCATTCTAATTGTCGAAGACAACCCGATGAGCATGGAGCTGGTCGCTGATCTTCTGGAGGCGGCCGGGTACGGCGTCCTCAAGGCGGTTTCGGGCGAAGAGGCCCTGCGTGAGGCGGCGGCAAGGAAGCCCGATTTGATCCTGATGGACATCTCCATGCCCGGGATGGACGGCCTTGAAGCGACTCGGCGGCTTAAGCGGGACCCCCTGACGGCCGGGATTCCGGTTGTCGCGCTGACGGCGTCCATCATGTATGTCGACCAGGAGCGGGCCAAGGCGGCGGGCTGCCAGGGCATGATCGCCAAGCCCATCGATACCCGCCAATTCGTCAAGGTGGTGGCCGGCTATCTCGCCGCCGCAGCCGGGGAGAAGCAGCCATGAACCCCGCAGACGCGGTTGTGAAGAAAACCGGGCATGTGCTGGTTGTCGATGATGAAGAGGGCAACCGGGAGCTGCTGCGCGACCTTCTTGAAGGGCAGGGCCACACCGTGACGGAAGCGGCGGACGGCGCCTCCGCCCTGGCCCTGGCCGCCCGGACCTCCTTTCACGTCATCCTGCTGGACGTGATGATGCCGGGGCTGAACGGCTTTGACGTCTGCCGGCAACTGAAGGCCAGCCCCGCGACCGCGCCCATTCCCGTGCTGCTGATCACGGCCCTGCAGGAACGCAACGATCGGATCCAGGGCATCGAGGCCGGCGCCAACGACTTCCTCACCAAGCCCATTGACACCCGCGAAGTGGTGATTCGCACCCGGAACGCCGTTTTTTCCAAGCAGCTCCACGACCAGGTGAAGAAGGATCTCCAGGACCTGAAGTCGCTGGAGCTGCTGCGCGACAATCTGATGCATATGATCGTGCATGACATGCGCTCGCCGCTGATGAGCGTTTTCGGAAATCTCGAATTGCTGGATATGAAGCTGGGCGGCAGCCTGGATTCCGAGGACAAGCAATGCATGCAGGATGCCATGCTCTCGTCGCGGGCGCTGATCGAAATGGTGAGCTCGCTGCTCGATATCAGCCGGATGGAAGCCGGCAAGATGCCACTTCATCTCGATTCATGCGATCTCGGGGAGATGGCGGGCGAGGCCGTTCATTTGCTCGGCGGCTTGTTCAAGGGGCTTCTTGTGCCCGTCGAGACAGCGCCCGGGAGCACGCGCGTCTCCTGCGACAAGTCGCTCGTCAATCGCGTCCTCTATAATTTGCTGTCCAATGCGGCGAAGTTTTCTCCGCCCGACCAGCCGTGCAAAGTCGTCATCCAACCGCTTCCCGGGGCGGTCAAGGTTTCGGTTACGGATCACGGCCCTGGAATAGACGCAGAGTATCACGACCGGATTTTCGAGAAGTTCGGCCAGGGGAACGCCGCCGCGCAACGCCGTCTGCATTCGACCGGGCTGGGCCTGACTTTCTGCAAGCTTGCCGTGGAGGCGCATGGCGGCCGGATCGGGCTGGCCAGCGCCCGCGGAGAGGGCAGCACCTTCTGGTTTGTTTTGCCGGTCGCCGGAGGGGCTTCCGGGGCGTCTTAGGGCGCTCAGGCCCTGGGCGCATCGCCCTCGTACACATACCGGACCCCGAGAAGAAGCCCTATCTTCAGCAGCAGCTCGTTGGCTCGGAAGGGCTTGGAGACGAAGTCGTCGACCCCGGCGTCAAGCGCCTGCGTGCGATCCTCTTCGAACGCGCTGGCGGAGATCGCGAGGATGGGCACGCGGCGCCCCTTTTCGAGGGCCCGGATTCTGCGGGTCGCTTCGAAGCCGTCCATGCCGGGCATGCGGATGTCCATCAGGATGATGTCCGGGTTCCATTCGGCGGCGAGGGCGACTCCCTGCTCGCCGTCGTTTGCGCTTCGGATTTCGAATCCCACGCGGGTGAGCATGAGGGCTAAAATTTCGCGATTATCGGGAATATCGTCCACGACAAGCGCCTTGCGTCGCGTCTCGTCCGGAGCCAGGCTGCGGATTCGCCGGGACAGCTTCTGCGGGCCGGGAGCCGAGCGTTCGATGATTCCGACGGGGAGCGCGACGCGAAAGACGGAGCCCGCGCCAACCGCGCTCCGGACGGTGATCTCGCCGCCCATCAGTTGCGCGAGCCCGCGGCTGATCGCAAGGCCCAGGCCGGTTCCCGACAGGGCGGCCTGACCGGCCCGGGCCTGCTCGAACCGAGTGAAAAGACGGGGCAACTCCTCTTCGGCGATGCCGGGGCCCGTATCGGACACCTCGACAACGAGGCGAATCCGGTTACCCGTGTCCGGACCTGTCGTCATCCGCACCGTCACGCCGCCCGCCTGGGTGAACTTCACGGCGTTGCCCAGGAGGTTGATCAGGATCTGCCTCAGCCGCTTTTCATCGGTGATGACAGCGCGGGGAAGATCGGCGGCCCGGTCGAACTGGAGGGCGAGCCCTTTTTCCTGCACCCGGAGGCGGAACATCGCCTCGAGATCGGACAGGAGATCGTTCAGATTCGCCTCCGCGAGGAGCACCTGCATCCCCCCGGCTTCGATTTTGGACATTTCGAGGACGTCGTTGATCAGCTCCATGAGATGGTGGCCGCCGCGGCTGATGGTTTCGATCTGCTTCCGCTGGCGCGCGCTCAGGCCGGGGTCGTCCATTAGAAGCTGGGAGAAGCCGAGGATGGCGTTCATCGGGGTGCGGATCTCGTGCGACATGCTGGCCAGGAAGGTGCTCTTGGCCTGGCTCGCCAATTCCGCCGCCACCTTGGCTTCGGTCAGGGTCTTGGCCTCGCGGGACAGCATGTGGTCCGTGATGTCCTGGATGGTTCCCGAGGTGCGCACGGGGGCGCCGTCCGCGCCCAGCTCGGTCTGCCAGAGCGCCCGCACCCATTTGACGCGTCCATCGGCCATCAGCAGGCGATGGTCGATTTCGCAAGGCTGGGGGGTCGTGAGGGATTGTCGGAAGGCATTCTCCACCTGCGCCCGGTCGTCGGGATGAACCGTTTCCATGAACGTTTCCATTGTCGATCCGAAGGAGGCCGGGTCCTTTTCCAGGATATGGAAAATTTCAGGGGACCGGGAGAGCGCTCCCGTGGCCAGGTTGAGATCCCAGCTTCCGAGCTGCGCAAGCGCCTGGGCTTCCTCGAGCCGCCTGCGGCTCGCGAGCATGGTCGCCTCCGCCTGCCTTCGTGCGCGGATATCCCGGCTGACGCCGAGGATCCGCGTCACGCGACCCGCCTCGTTGGTCAGGAGCGTGGAGACGATCTCTGTGGGAACGATCCACCCATCCCTGTGCCACTGGTCCACTTCATCGACTTTGGTTCGCACGGACTCGTCGCCTCCGGCCAGGGTGGCAATTCGCTCCGGCAGGGCGCGGGCGATGTAGGCCCCCGACTCCGGAGTCAGAACCTCCTTCATCGTCTGGCCGCAAACCTGTTCCGGGGTGAATCCGCGCAGGCGACGGATGGAAGGGCTCACGTAGGTGAAGCGGTCGCAGTCCAGATCATACAGCCAGATGACGTCGCCCGTGTTTTCGGCGATCAGCCGGTATCGCTCCTCGCTTTCGCGCAGGGCAATCTCAGCGCGCTTCCGCTGGGTGATGTCGCTCCAGACGGCTGCCATATACGCGTGGTTGCGATGCGTGAGCTGCCTCGCCCGGACATGGACGTTCCGGATCTCCCCGTTGCGGTGGCGATGGAGGGTCTCAAAGCTGGCGCTGCCGAACTCGCGGATGCGGTCGAGATTGGTACGGATCTCGTCGGGGGAATGCTCGGCCTGGATCCCCGCGATGCCCAGGCGGGCAAACTCCTCGCGCGTGTAGCCAAGACCTCGGTGGGCGGCTTCGTTGAATTCGATGAAGAGGCCCGTGGAGAGATCGACCAGGGTGATCGCGTCCATGGCCTGGCTGACGATGTTTGAGGAAATTTCCTCCCGCTCCCGCAGGGCGTCCTCGGCCTCCTTGCGCTCCGTGATCTCGAGCCAGCAGCCCGCGATCAGCCACTCGCCCGGTCTATGCTCAATCAGGCGGGACTCATCCTGCATCCAGCGGTAGCGGCCGTCGCGGTGGAGAAAGCGGTACTCGCGGACGATCGGCGCGCCCAGGGCGAGCTTAGAGCCGCACGCAAGCGCCCCGGGGGCATCCTCGGGGTGGAGGTGCTGGGTCCAGAAGTCCGGGTTTTCGGTAAACTCACGGGGCGCGTACCCGAGGATGGGGGTGACGTTTTCACTGATAAATGTCGCCGCGAAATCGTGGGGGCGGCCCGTGTAGATGATGGCCGGGGTGGCGGAGACCAGCAGGCGGAGCCGGCTTTCGCTTTCCACGAGCGCGGCTGCGGTTGCGCGCTGTTTTTCGTCTTTGGCGAGGATGTCGAAGGCAAAGGAGAGATCGCGGGCCGCTTCCTCGGCCAGGAGAATCTCCCGGGCGCCAAAGCAGTCCTTTTCCCCGGAGTAGAGCATGAGTGCGGCCGTGATCGCGCCGTTATTGCGCAGCGGGATTGTGAGGCTGGAGTGAATGCCGTATTGGGCGGCCCGCAGGCGCCACGGACGGGTCGAGGGATCGCGCATGAAGTCGTTGCAGACGACCGTGCGGCCTTCGCGCAGGGCGGTTCCGGTAGGGCCCTTTCCTTCGGGCCGGTCGTCCGCCCTTACGGTGACTTCAGCCACGTAGCCGATGGCGCCAAACTGGGAACGGGGGCGGACGGTTCCGCCCGGGTCGGGCTCTCCGATCCAGGCCAGCGTGAAGCCTCCGGTCTCCACGAGAATGCGGCAGATTTCATCCATCAGCGCCCGGCTGTCGTTCGCCTGGACGATCGCCCTGTTGACTTGGCTGAGCGACAGGAATAGACGGTTCAGTCGCTCCAACTGCTCTCCGTTGGCCGTGCGAGCGAAGGCATTCCGGATAACCGTGAAAATGGACGAGCCCGCTTTACGGGCATTGGTGTTCATATTACCACTATGATATCTATTTAATGAGCTTCAGGCAAGAACACCTTCGCCGAGAACACCTTCGCCGAGGGCGCTTTGCGCAATCACCATAATGCGGGGGAAGAACCGAAGGCTGCGGAGGATGCGCGCGGCTGTTCTCCTTTTCCAGGCTGTTCATTCGAGGTGAAATCGGGTAGAGTGGGGGGAAGAAAAAGGAGTACCGGATGAGCCGATCGTTACTTGCGGGACCCCATGTGCCGCTGCCCCGCCACCTGATCATCGAGATCACCTCCTTCTGCAATCTCCGCTGCCGCATGTGCCCGAAGACCCATGGCTCGGTCAATACGTCCGAGAACAAGGTGATGACGTGGGAGACGTTTGAGCGCCTCCTGCCGCTCCTTCCGTATGTGGAATCGCTGGACCTGACGGGCGTGTGGGGCGAGGCGTTCATGCATCCGGACCTGTACATCCGCATGCTCAAGGCGATCAAGGCGCTGGGCTCGGATGTGTATACGATCAGCAACGGGACACTGATCACCGATGACCTGGCGCGGCAGCTGGTGGAGAGCGACCTGAACAAGCTGACCATCAGCCTGGATGCCGCCACCGCCGCCACGTATGCCGGCATCCGCCCGCCCGGGCGGTTTGAGGACGTGCTGAAGGGGCTGGCCAGCATCCGGGACTGGAAAAGGAAATTGGGCAGCAACCAGCCGCGGCTGGATCTGGCCTTTGTGGGTATGCGGTCCAATATCGAGGAGTTCCCGCGCCTGGTGGAGATGGCGCCCGGGCTGGGGGTCTCGCAGATCTGCCTGCAGGCGATGGGGGAATATCCCGGGCTGGAGAATGAGTCCGTGGCGGCGCACGACAAGGCGCTGGGCCGCCGGATGTACGAGGAAGGGCTCCGCATCGCTCAGGCCAACGGCACCACGCTGGTGCTGCAGCCGCCCGACCAGTTTGAGGAGGACCGCCAGGAGCGGAATGTCCTGGCCGACTACAGCGGGCACCGGAAGCAATGTACCGACCTCTGGAACAAGGCGCTGGTGGCGGCGACGGGGGACATCCTGCCCTGCTGCGCCTCGCCGGTCTCCATGGGAAACCTGCGGGACGCCTCGTTCGAGACGATCTGGCGGGGGAAGGCCTTCAACAGCCTCCGGCGGCAGTTCCTGGGCGGGACGATCCCGGACATGTGCAAGCAGTGCACGGGCACATCGTGGGTGAGGAAGTCGGCGCGCCTGGATCTGCAGTTCCTGTTCGGCAGCCTGCTCGTGCCGCGCGTGAAGCGGCGGGTGAAGCGGAAGCTGAAGGAATACAAGGCGCTGCGCTGGGTCAAGCGCCAGTTGGACCACGCCCGCGGCATTTCCTAGCGGGCGGCGGGGACGACGTCGCTCAGGCCAGCGCCCCCTGCCGCTTCAGCGCGGGCGGCGCCCGCTCCTGGCGGATCAGGTCGCGGGCCTCCGGAACCTTGTCCCACACATTGCACATCATGGCGCCCCGGACCTTCCCGTCCTTCAGGTAATAGAGGACGCCCTTTTCGTTCTCTTTCTGCCAGTCGGCGAAAATGTCCAGCTTCGGGTTGATCTCCCCGACCGCTTCGTACCCGAATTCGAAAAGATCGGAGAAGAAGTAGGGCATGTAGGAATAGGCCTCGTAGGCGCCGGCCATGTTGCGGCCCGCCTGCCGGCCCTGGTTGAGGGCGTTGTCCCAGTGCTCGAGGCGGACGGGCGGACCCAGCACCCGGTAGGGAAACCGGGCGTTGTCGCCCGCGGCATAGATGTCCGGGTGGGAGGTCTGGAGATAGCAGTCGACGCGGATGCCGTCCGAGACGGACAGGCCGGCGTCCGAGGCCAGTTCGACGGCGGGCAGGAGGCCCACCCCGGCGATCACCAGGTCCGCCTCAAGCGTTTCGTTCCACGTGGTGCGGATGGAAATCCGGGAGCCGGCCCTTTCGAAGGAGGCGGGCTTCCGGCCCTTGAGGATCCGGATGCCCCGGCTCTCGAAGAGGCCTTCCATGGCGAGGCCCAGGCTTTCGGGGAACACCCGTGCGCCCAGGTGGGCGTCCGGATACAGCATCGTCACATTCACCTGGCAGGCGCAGAGGGAGGCGGCCAGTTCAGAGCCGATGAATCCGCCGCCGATGACGACCGCCGAGGTTCCCGGCGAGGCCGCCTGCCGGATCCGCGTGTAGTCGTCGAGGTTCCGGTAATAGCACAGCTCCCTCAAGTTGCCGCCCGGAATGCGGAGCGGGCGCGTCAGGCCGCCGGTGGCCAGGAGCAGCTTGTTGAACGACCAGGTCTCCCCCCGGTTATCGCGCGCGGTTTTCCGGTTCACGTCCAGTGCCACGATGCGCCGGTTCGACACCACCGCGATGCCGTTGCGGTCATAGTAGGCCTGGTTGTGCAGGAAGAGGTCGTCCACTTTCTTCTGGCCCGTCCAGAGCTTCTTCGTCAGCGGGGGGCGGTCGTAGGGAAGATGGCTCTCATCGCCCATCAGCGTGATGGCGCGGTCCGGATCGACTTCCCGGATTCCATCCGCGGCGGAGGCGCCCGCCAGTCCGGCGCCGACGATCAGGCAGTCGCAATTATGGTCTTCCTTCATGACAGGTTTCTCCTCGCGGGCGGACAAGCCGACCGGCCTGTCTGCCATGCAGGAGAGCCTAGGGGGCCCCGGGAAGAGGCGCAAGGGGGGGAAACAGGGATAAGGCCGGTTCGAAAACCTTGGAGCCCCTACAGGGGCGGCGCCGCCTCTTCGCCGCGGCGCCGGCGCTCGGCCGCCCAGGTGGTCCAGATGCTGATTTCATACAGCAGGGTCAGCGGAGCCACCAGGATGAACAGGCTGAAGGGATCGGTGGTGGGGGTCACGAAGGCGGCCAGGATCATGATGAACACGATGGCGTGGCGGCGCTTGTCGCGGAGCTGCGCCGAGGTGACGATGCCCAGGTGGCCCAGCAGCATGACCGCCACGGGCAGCTCGAAGGTTAAGCCGAAGGCGGCCAGCACGAGGAGGATGAAGCGGATGTAGTCGGTGGCCCACCAGAACTCGACCCGGGGGCCCATCCACTCGCTGAACCACAGCATGATGCGCAGGGAGGGGGGGAGCATCAGGAAGGCGCCCATCGCGACGCCCGCCGCGAACAGCACGGCGGCGAAAACCAGCGTGGAGGAGACGAGGCGCCGTTCCCGTTTTGTCAATCCGGGGAAGACGAACCCGGCCAGGGCCATCAGCATGAAGGGCAGGGAAAGGACGAGGGCGCTCCACAGGCTCGTGGACATGGCGAGCTGCATGCCGCCCGTCACCTCGGGGATCTGGCGGAGGAACTCGGAGGGCGCCTTGCCGATCTTCTCCAGCGGGATCGTGAGCAGCTTGTAGATCCGGGGCGCCAGGGGGAAGGCCACGGCGAGGGCGATCACAAACGCCAGGGCCGCGCGGAACAGGGCCCGGCGCAGGTCTCCGAGATGCTCGAAGAACGTCATGACCGGCGAGCGATCGGATTCGTTATCCGGCCCGGGGCGGCCCGGGCCGGTCCCGGCCTTCGGGGGGGCCGGAGGGGTCGGATCCAGGAGGGGGTTGGGGGCGGGTATCTGCATATTCTTCCGGAAGGGTGGAGGGTTCCTCGGAATCTTTCGGGGCGGGCGGCTGATCCTCGCCGGCCTGCATCAGCTGGTCCTTGAAGTCCTGGACGGCCTTCTGGAAATAGGCGCTGGTGCGGCCAATGAGGCGGGCGATCTCGGGCAGCCGGCTGGGGCCGAACAGGAGCAGCACGACGATGGCGATCATCAGGAGCTCGCCGCCGCCGATCGAGTCCAGGAATGCGATGGGAAGTGTGGGGGTCATGTTGAAAAAAAGAAAGGCGGATGGTGAATCCGCCTTTCGCAATCAGAGTGGGCTCGTCCGCTTATTCGTAGATGGCGAAGTCCGCGCGGCGGTTCTTGCTCCAGTCGGATTCGGTGTGCCCCGGGGCGGCCGGCTTCTCTTCGCCGTAGCTGAGGGTCTGGATGCGGCCTTCCGGAACGCCGACGTTCAGGAGGTAGGCCCGCACGGCCTGCGCCCGGCGCTCGCCGAGGGCCATGTTGTACTCGGCCGTGCCGCGCTCGTCGCAGTTGCCTTCGATGACGGCCTTGTAGGAGGGGTTGTCGTTGAGCAGCGCCGCCACCTTGTCGGCCTTGGCCAGCTCGGAGTCATCCAGCTTGGCGCTGTCGAACTTGAAGGAGACGGGATCCAGCTTGGCGTCCACCGGGGTGCCGTATTCGTTGCTGGGACGCAGGTCGGGCGTCGCGATTTCTTCGCCGGGAAGGCTGCTTTCATTGCTGTCCATGGGCCTCAGCGTTTCCGAGCCGAGGTTGGCGCTCTGGGTTTTCTTGCGGCAGCCGGTAGCGGCGACCATGGCAACCAGAAGGAACAGACCCAGAAGTTTCAGACCTTGCTTCGCTATCACAGTATTTCTCTCCTTTAATAAATCGATCAGGGCAGCAACGGAGACCAGGATGCGCTCCGCCAGCTGCCCTCAACTTTGAGCAAAGGTATAGAAGGTTTGCCCAATGTGTCAAGAATATAGATCGTATTTCCGCCGCCGGAGGTGCGTGTGCAGGCGATGTGGCGGCCGTCCGGAGCCCAGCTCGGGTCCTCGAAATTGTCCCCGTCTCCGGTCAGGTCGGTCACTTCGCCGCTTTCCGGGGTGTAGAGGCAGATGCGGTAGCGGCCCGCGCGCCGGCTGCAGAAGGCGATCCGGCCGTCGGGCCCCCAGGAGGGCGAGACGTTTTCCGTGCCGCTGACGGCCAGCTTGGAGCTGGCGCCGGTCTCCCGGTTGAGGATGTAGAGCTGGGGCGAGCCGCTGGAGTCGGAGACATAGACGAGGCGCTTGCCGTCGGGCGACCAGGAGGCTCCCGTTTCGGCGGCGGCGGGCGTGCGGGTGATGCGGAAGAGGCGGCCGCTGCGGACGGGCGGGCGCAGGATGTAGAGCTCGGGATTGTTGTCGATCGAGAGCGTGAGGGCCATCTCGCGGCCGCTGGGGGAGAAGGCGCCGCTCGTGTTGAGGCCGTTGTAGCCGGCCAGCAGGTTCAGCTCCCAGGTGTCGAGATTAATGGTGTAGAGGTCGGGGAAGCGGCGGCGGTAGGAGGTGAAGACCACGGTCTTGCCGTCGGGTGACCAGGACGGGTAGAGGTTGATGCTGCGGTCCTTGGTGATCTGGCGGAGGTTTTCCCCGTCGGAGTCGCACAGGTAGAGCTCCCAGGAGCCGGTGCGTTTGCCCGCCAGGATGAGCTTGGAGCAGAAGAAGGGCTTGGCGTCGGCGATTTCCTTGAGCATCGCGTCGGCGACCTGGTGGGCCAGCCAGCGGGGGTCCCCGTCCTTGGCGGTGAAAGAGCGGCGGAA
>CAXNFL010000049.1:0-10684 GCA_964201555.1 Kiritimatiellia bacterium | reverse complement strand
CGTTGACCAGGATCGTGACCGCGCCGAACGTCTTTTCGATCTCCAGGGCGGCCGCCTCGATGCTGGGCCGCTCCAGGACGTTGCAGGCCACGCCGATCGCCTGGCCCCCGTCCTTCACGATCTCGGCGGCCACGGCCTCCGCGGCCTCCTTGCGCAGGTCGAGAATGGCCACCTTGGCGCCCGCCTTGGCCAGCAGTTTGCACATATACCCGCACAGCACGCCGCCGCCCCCGGTCACGGCCGCCACTTTGCCCTTCAAATCCACGTTAAACGGAAGTACCACGCTCATTTGTTCCTCTTTCTTTTCTTTTCTTTCAATAGGTCCTATACGTCCTATAAGTCCTATCTCTGATAGGAGCTCTTGCTCTTCTACCCCTGCCCGCCCAGCTTCTTGGGCGCATTCTTCAGACGGTAGAGGATTTCGCCGGCCTTGGGAATGCACAGCACGCCCTCGGCCTCGCGGCCCTCATAATCCGACTTCTTCACCGTGGCCGGGTCCATGTAGCCCATGTTGATCTTCTTGCAGGTGGCCTCCGGAATGCCGGTGGCGAGGATCACCTCCACGCGCGGCTTCTCCACCCCGTTCTCGTAGGTGCCGATGCCCTTGACGTGCGTCGAGTGCGCCACCACGCCCCACGGATAATCCTTATACAGGTCCCACTGCTTCAGGAAGAACTCGAGGGTGTGGTAGCCGATCTTCTCGATCGTCTTGCCATGCTCCTCGGAGACTTCGGTGATGTGCGGGGCATAGATGATGACCTTGCCGCCGTCCGCCACCACAGGCTCGATCTTGTACATGCACTTGCCGCCCGTCCAGAGGTCGTCGTACATGACCGGCGCGCAGGACAGCACCGTGTGGAACGGCTTGTCGTAATACTGGATGTGAACCTGGTTGGAGAGATCGGCGGCGGCGCTCCAGGCTTCCTCGCTGGTCCCGTAATAGAGGCCCGCCAGGTCGTGGCCCTTGACCACCATGCACAGCGCCCGGACCTCGACCGGCAGCAGCTTGGCGGCCTGGTCCACGGTCTTGCGCACCGGCGTCCACTTGTTGCCGATGATGACCGGGTTCGTGATGACGGCGCCCAGCCAGTGGAAGAAGTCGATGATCTCGCGGCCCGAGACGCCCGGGAACAGGTACTTGTTGCCGCCGGAGAAGCCCACCACTTCGTGCGGGAACACCGGGCCCATGATGATCGACACGTCGTGATCCAGCACCATCTTGTTGATGGTGATGTCGACGTCCATCTCAAAGCGGCCTTCCGTAATCGTGCGCACCTGCTCCTTCGTCAGCGCCCCCACCTTGGTCAGCGCCGCGGGGTTCTTATACTCGTGATTGAAGAAGGAGGCCTTGGCGTACTTGGTCTTGTGCTCCTCGGCCGTGATGCCGACAAGCTTGTAGATGCGCTCCATGGACATGGGCGGATGCGTGCCCAGCGCCACCAGGATGTCGAGCGTCTTGACGCGATGAGCCAGCTTTTCGTAAGCCAGGCGGAACATCAGCGGCAGCGGACACGACCGGGTGTGATCCGGCACGAGCAGTAGCACCCGCTTGCCGTCCAGGTTCCACGACGAAAACGCCTTGTCGCAAACGACGGCCACTTCCGCATCCGTCAACGGCTTGTCAGTCCGACCTAAGCCCTGAATTTGACTCATGTATAAAGCTCCTTATAAAAGCGAACTATTCTATAGTCCTTTTCCGATCAATTCAAGTCCGGAATCAGGAGAGACCACCTGCCCTTTCTGTCATCCCGAGCGGAGGCCCGCTTCGGGCCGAAGTCGAGGGATCTCGCCCTTAACTGCACGGCGGGAGATCCCTCGACTTCGCTCGGGATGACAGTCCTGACAATGCATTTGTAAAAGTCCGCTATTCTGTCATTATCACATTTTACATCATACACTATCTAAGGTGGGAAACATGAAAAACGGGTCCAGCGGTTATTATAACGTCCGCGATTTTGGAGCCGGCGGCAAGGGACAGGCCCTGGATTCTCCCGCCATTCAAGACGCCATTGACCAGTGCTCGGAAGACGGGGGCGGCACGGTTCTCCTCCCGGCGGGCCTTTATCTCGCCGGAACAATTTTCCTCAAGGACAACGTCAACCTCCACCTGGCCGCCGGCGCCACCGTGCTTGGCAGCCCGAACCGGGCGGACTACAACCGGGACGATCTGTTCCCGCAGAACCGGGTTTTCGCGAACGAGCACAAGGTCACAGGCGCCCACCTGATCCTCGCGCTCGAGGCGAAGAACGTCTCGATCACAGGCTCCGGCATCATTGACGGAAACGGCCCGGCCTTCTTCGGCCCCTCCCCGCAGCCCGGCGCCAAGTTCCCCGTCCCGGAGTGGCGGCCCGGGCAGATGATCTATTTCGTCGAATGCGAAAACGTCCGCGTGGAGAACGTGGAGCTCCGTAATCCCCCCTACTGGACCCTGTTCCTGCACGGCTGCGAGGATGTCCGCATCCGCGGGCTGCGCATCGAGAACCCCCCCGAAACGCATAACGGCGACGGCATCGACATCGACTCCTGCCGGAACGTGGTCATCAGCGACTGCCTCATCTCCGTGGGCGACGACTGCATCACGCTGCGGGGCTACAACATGCCACTGAAAGACCCGACCAAAATCTGCGAGAATGTGGCGGTAACGAACTGCCTCCTCCGTACGCCTTGCAACGCCATCCGCGTCGGCGTGGGCGACGGCGCGATCCGCAATTGCGTCTTTTCCAACATTGTCGTCAGGGATTCTGAAAACGGCATCTGCCTGATCGCGAACTACACCGATGGCACTCAAAAAGGAACTGACATCGAGAATATCCGGTTCAGCAATTTCGTAATGAACACCCGGATGCCCTTCTACATCTTCACCGGCCGGAAATCGACGGCCCGCATCCGGAACATCTGGTTTTCGGATATCCAGGCGACCGCCCGCAAGTCCTCGTTCCTCTGCGGGATTCCGGGCGCGCGCCTCTCGGGCATCCACTTCCGCAACATCGACCTGGAAATCAGCGGTGGCCAGGAGTCCATCGCGCCCGCAGAGAAACTGCCGGGATTATGCTGGGAATGGGACCGGGGCCGGCCCGCCGCCCTCTACTGCGCCCACGCGGAGGAGCTCACCTTCGATCGCGTCACGGTCAAGTGGGGCGCGCTCGACGGACCCTGGCGCAACGCGCTGCTCACCGAGCATTGCGCCGGCGTGAGCCAGCTGAACTCCACCCTCCCCGCACCCCCTTCGGCTTCTTAAATCGCATTGCTTATCAATTGTCATGCTGTATAGTGAGGCCGCGGAACGGCATGTCGCCGTCTCACACCAAAAGGGAATACGCGCATGAAATCGAACGACTCCAAGAAGGCCGAGAAAAAGAAGCCCCAGAAAACCCCCGCCGAGAAGAAACAGGCCAAACGCGACAAGAAGAACAAGCCCACGTTCACGGTCTAGGGCTGACTGCTCTTTCGGATGGAATTTCGCGCATTTCGCGTGTTTCGTAGTGGCTCCCTGCCAGGCTGACGGCGCACGCGGAGGTGCGCCCTCCATCGAGAACAGATTGGCCGTGCCCGCGCGCTTGACGGAACCCGCCGGCTCAGGTAAAAGTCATCTATTATCCAATTGCCGGGGGGAGCCAGCCTGTGAGCGGAACGCCTTTTTCTAAAAACGACCTGATCCAGTTCAAGCCCAAGTTCGACTCCTTTGTCGGCATCGACTCCGACGGCTGCGTCTTCGACTCCATGGAGGCCAAGCAGAAGCTCTGCTTCCACGGCCTGATCTGCGATGTCTGGGGCCTCCGGATAATCGAGAAATATGTCCGCGAATCCGCGGAGTTCGTCAACCTCTACTCCAAGTGGCGCGGCCAGAACCGCTTCCCCGACCTCGTCCTCGCCATCGACTTCCTGCGCGACCGCCCCGAGGTCATCGCCTCCGGCGTCAAGCTCCCCGATTTCACGCAGACCAAAAAATGGATCGAAACCTGCCGCGAGCTGGGCAATCCGGCCCTCGAGAAGCTGGTGGCCGAGACGCACGACCCTGAGCTGACGGACCTGCTCCGCTGGAGCAAGGCCGTGAATGCCGAAGTGGCCGTGAAGTGCAGCCGCTTCGACCCCTTCCCGTTCGCGCTCGAGGGGCTCCGGAAAATCGCGGCCGCCTCGGACGCCATCTGCGTCTCCCAGACGCCCACCGAAGCCCTCATGCGCGAGTGGACCGAATCCCGCCTGCTGCAGTATGTGGAAATCATCGCCGGCCAGGAGCTGGGCACCAAGAGCGACCATCTCCAGATGGCCGCCGTGGGCAAGTACCCGTCCGCCCGGATCCTCATGATCGGCGATGCGCCCGGCGACCTCAAGGCCGCCCGCGCCACGCACTCGCTCTTCTTCCCCATCAACCCGGGGCATGAAAACGCCTCGTGGGAACGCTTTTGCAAAGAAGCCTACGCCCGGTTCCTGAGCGGCCAATACGCGGGTGCGTACGAGGCCGATCTGATCCGGGAGTTCGAGGCGCTCCTGCCGGACACACCCCCATGGAAACATTGAATCGATCCCTCTCGGCCCCCGAGATTCCCAAGGCAGTGGAGGAGGCGCTCCAGGCGCTCCCCCTGATCGACGTCCACACCCACACCTTCGACCCCGCCTTCGGCCCCCTGCTCCTCTGGGGGCTGGACGAGCTGCTGACCTATCACTACCTGGCCGCCGAGCTGTTCCGCGCGCGGCCCGACATTTCCTATGACGCCTACTGGGCCATGTCCAAAACCGCGCAGGCCGACCTGATCTGGAAAGAGCTCTTCCTCAACCGCAGCCCCATCTCCGAGGCCTGCCGCGGCGTCCTGACCGTGCTGAACAAGCTGGGCCTGGACTGCAACACCAACGACCTCGCCCCGCTGCGCGCCTGGTTCAAGACGCAGACGCCCGGCGGCTACGTGGACCTGGTGCTCAAGCTCTCCGGCGTGCGGAAGCTGTATATGACCAACGACCCCTTCGATCCGCTCGAGCGGCCCGTCTGGGAAAAGGGCTTCACGCGCGACCCCCGCTTCGAGGCCGTGCTCCGCCTGGACAGCGCCCTGATGAACTGGCCCGCCCCCGTGGCCGGCCTGAAGGCCCTCGGCTATGACGTGGAAGAGGCGCTCTCGGGCCGCACGCTGTCCGAAATCCGGCGCTATCTCTCCGACTGGAGCAAGCGGATGAACGCCCGCTACACGGCCATCAGCCTGCCGCCCACCTTCCGCTATCCCAACCCCGACTCCGCGCTGACCCTGCTCATGGCCAAGTGCGTCTTCCCCGTCTGCCGCGAGCTCGGCATTCCCTCCGCCATGATGATCGGCGTCAAGAAACTGGTCAATCCCCGGCTCAAGCTGGCCGGCGACTCGGTCAGCAAATCCGAAATCGAGACGGTGGAGCGCATCGCCCTCGACTTCCCCGACGTCCGCTTCTGGATCACCATGCTGGCCCGCGAAAACATGCACGAGCTGTGCATCGCGGCCCGCAAGTTCGGCAACGTGGTTCCCTTCGGCTGCTGGTGGTTCCTCAACAATCCCAGCCTGATCAAGGAGATCACCACCATGCGGATCGAAACGCTGGGGCTCTCCTTCGTGCCGCAGCATTCGGACGCCCGGGTGCTCGACCAGCTGATTTACAAGTGGGACCACTCCCGCCGCGTCATCGGACCGGTCCTGGCGGAAAAGTTCACCGACCTCGCCGCCACGGGCTGGCGGGTGACTCCCGCCGCCATCCGGCGCGACACGGCCGCCCTCCTGGGACGGGAAGTGGCATAGCCGGGGTTGACTGCAAAAAGGCCACGTTTCATGGCAGGTCAGTTTCAGATCTACACGGGCGACGGCAAGGGCAAGACGACCGCGGCGCTGGGCCTGGCCCTGCGCGCCGCGGGCGCCGGCCTCAAGGTTTATTTCGGGCAGTTCATCAAAACGCCGGCCACCTCCGAGGCGGTCGCGCTGCGCGACCGGTTCGCCGATTCCATCACGCATGTCGTCTACGGCCCCGCCCGCTTCGTCCGGAGCACCCCGTCGGAGAACGAGCTCACCGAAGGGCGCCACGGCCTGGACGCCCTGCGCGCCGCGCTGACCGGGGGCCGCTACCAGGTCGTAATCGGCGATGAGGCAATCGCGGCCGTGGCGGCCCGTTTGCTGACCGAAGCCGACCTGCTGGCGCTGGCCGAGGCCCGGCCGAAAGACGTGGAACTGGTCCTGACCGGGCGGGGCGCCAGCGAGGCCCTGAAAGCGCGCGCCGACCTGGTCACCGAGATGCGCGCGGTGAAGCACTATTTCAATCAAGGCGTGCAGGCGCGCCGGGGAATCGAATTCTAGGAGCCGCATGATCACCATCACCTTTGCCGACGGCAGCCAGCGCCAGGTGGACGCGTACACCCAGGCCGGGGTCATCCTCCGGGACTGCCCCGAGGCGGAGGACGGCTCCATGATCGGCGCCCTGGCCAACAACGAGCCGGTATCCCTCGATCATCCCGTGGCCTGCGATGGCGAAGTCAAGCCGCTCACGACCCGCCACCCGGACGGGCTCCGCATGTACGAGCGCTCGGTCAGCTTCCTGCTCTACAAGGCCGTCCGCGAAGCCGCGCCCGGCGCCGTGTTCTCGCTCGATTACGCCATGGGCCCCGGCATCTACTGCTCGTTCCGCGCGGCCCCGGACGCCGAAAAGGGCATCACCCGGGAGAAGCTGGCCGAGGTGGAGAAGATCATGCGGCGCGATATCGCGGCCAACCTTCCCATCCAGGGCATCGTCATGGCCTTCGGGCAGGCGGTGCGCCACTTCCGGGAGGCCGGTCGCATCGACACCGTGGAGCTCCTGGAATACCATAACCCCCCTTATCTCCACCTGTACACCTGCGGCGACGCCTCCATCCTTCCCCAAGGGCCCCTGATGCCCTCGACCGCGGGGCTGGGCCTGTTCCGCCTGGAGCTCTACCCGCCGGGCTTCGTTCTCCAGCTGCCCGATCCCGACCAGCCGCTGACCGAGCCGCCGCCGTTCATCGACCAGCCGCACCTGTTCTCCATTTTCCATGAGCACAAGCAATGGGGCCTCATCCTGGGCCTCAACACCGCGGGGCGGCTGAATGCGCTCACCGCCACCAGCGACATCGGCGACTTCATCAAGATCTCCGAATCGCTCCACGAGCGCAAGGTGGCCGACATCGCCGATGAAATCGCCCGCCGCCGCAGCCGGGTTGTGCTGGTGGCCGGCCCCTCCTCGGCCGGCAAGACCACCTTCTCCAAGCGCCTCGCCATCCAGCTCCGCGTCTGCGGCCTGCGCCCGGTCTACATCGGCATGGACGACTACTTCAAGGATCTCAACGCCGGCACGCCGCTGGGCCCCGATGGAAAGCCCGACTTCGAACACATCGAAGCGCTCGACCTGGACCTGTTCAACCGGCAAATGCTCGACCTCATTGCCGGCCGCGAGATCCAGCCGCCCCGCTTCGACTTCCCGACCAAGCGCCAGGTTTTCAGCGGCAGCAAGCTCCAGCTCGATCCCACCCATGTGCTGATCGTCGAGGGCATCCACGGCCTGAACCCGCGGCTGACCGGCATGATTCCGGAAAGCAGCAAGTTCCGGGTCTACGTGAACGCGCTGACCCAGCTCTACCTGGACGCCACGAACCGCATCTCGACCACGGACAACCGCCTGATCCGCCGCATGGTGCGCGACGCGCGCTTCCGCGGCCACACGGCCCTGCGCACCCTGCGCATGTGGCCCTCCGTCCGGCGCGGCGAAAAAACCTGGGTGTTCCCATTCCAGCAGTATGCCGACGCCACCTTCAACTCCGCGCTCGACTACGAGCTGGCCGTGCTCAAGTCGTTCGCCGAACCGCTCCTGGTGGGGGTCAAGCCCACCGAGCCGGAATACGCGACGGCCCGCCGCCTGGGCTGGCTGCTGAAGAACTTCGTGGCCGTGCCGGACAGCGAGGTGCCGCCCACCTCGGTCCTGCGCGAGTACATCGGCAACAGCACCTTCGCCTATTAACCCATGGCGCCACCCCCTCCAGCTTCCGCCTCCCGCCCCGCCGGCCGCCACTCCCTGGCCTCCGGCTGCTTCGCGAACGCCCTCCTCTACGCCGGCGTGGCGGCGGGCCGCCAGAGCGCCTGCCGGGAACCCGGGGAGAAGTGGACCGACTATCCCTGGACCGAGCGGCACCTGCAGAGCGTCTGGTTCGACCCCGCCTACCGCCCGGCCGTCCTTCGCACCGCGACGGGCGAACCCGTGACCGTGGTGGAGCCCGGCGTCTGGAACCGCGAGGCCGGCCCCGACTTCGTCCACGCCACGCTCCAGGTCGGCGCGGAGGGCGCCCGGGTGGTCAAGGGCGACATCGAGGTGCACGTGCGTCCGCTGGACTGGAAGCGGCACGGCCACGCCGCCGATCCCCGCTATGCGAACGTGGTGGCGCATGTGACCTATTTCCCTGGCACGGTGCCCCCCGGCCTGCTGCCCGAGGGCTCCCTCGAGATCAGCTTGCGGGAGGGGCTGGCGCGGAACCGGGGCTTCGCCTTCGATCTGATCGATGTGGCGTCCTACCCCTGGCCGGTGCGGGCGGTGCGGCCGCCCTGTGCCGACGCCTTCGCCGGCATGACACCGGAGGAGCTGGGCGGATTCCTGGAGTCCGCCGGCGAGCGGCGCATGCAGCTGAAGGCCGAGCGGATGCTGGCCACGGCAGGGGAGCGCGATCGCGAGCAGATGCTCTACGAGGAGGTGCTCTCGGCCCTGGGCTACAAGCACAACCGCATGGTCTTCCGGCTGCTCGCGCGGCGGGTGCCGGTGCAGACGCTAAGGCAGTATGCCAAGGGAGACGCCGTGAAGGCCTATGCCCTGCTGGCCGGGGTCTCGGGCCTGCTGCCCGACCGGCCGGCCGCCGCGTGGGACGAGGAGACCAAGGCTTTCTTCCGGCGCGTGTGGGACATGTGGTGGAAATTGAGGGGGCAGTGGGGCGATCACGCCTTGGGCCGGAAGGACTGGCGGCTGGCCGGCGTGCGGCCGCTCAATCATCCGCTGCGGCGGCTGATGGCCGCGGCGCTGCTGGCGGCGGACCGCCCGACCCTCTCCGCCCGGCTGATTTCATTCGTGGATCCCGAGCATGAGCGGTTTCTGGGGAAGCTGACCCAGGCGTTCGCCGATCTGCCTCCGGATGGTTACTGGAGCCACCGGCTGGGACTGAACAGCCCCCGCCGGCCCGCCCCCGTGGCGCTGATCGGGGAAGAGCGGGCCACGGCGATTGTGATGAACGTGGCGATTCCCTTCCTGGCGGCGGGCGGTCATCTGGGGCCGGCGCACCAGACGCTGTTGCGCGCCTTGCCGCCGGAGCATGACAACTCGCTGATCCGCACCACGGCCAAGCTCCTGCTGGGGCGCGATCATAACCCGGCCGTCTATCGAACCGCCTTGCGCCAGCAGGGGCTTATCCAGATCTTCCAGGACTTCTGCCTGCACGATCGCACCCGCTGCCAAACCTGCGCCCTGCCGGCGCTTCTGAAATGAGATCACAGCTGTCCATGAGGCCGGGGTGTAACCCGGCCCTCCCCGCTTATTTGGGCGGAACAGGCGGCGGCTCCTGTTTGGGCTTCTCCAGATTGATCAAATCCTTCTTGGCGTTGAAAACGCCATTCATCTGCAACTCGATGGGCCGCTCCTTGGCGTTGTGATACGTGCCGCTCGTGGCCCCCATCCTCAGGATCCCCAGCTTCCGCAGAATATCCAGCAGGCTCATCTTGTCCTCCCTTTTTCAGCACAACCCACTCACAGCGTCAGCTTATATCGTATCGGGCCTCCGCGCTGGCGTCAATACAGGACACAACGAGAAGGAAGACAGGCTTGTATTCAGTCGGGACGAAGAATATAATAACGGTTTGCATAACTCATAACTGGAGATCGAGCATGAAGAAGATCCTGTTTGTCCTGGCGGTTTCGGCGGTTGTCATGGGCGTCACGGCGTTGGCGGATGGCGGCTGCCCCAAGACCAAGGGATGCGCCGCGGCGCCCTGCTGTCCGGCCTCCACGAACGCGCCGGCCTGCACGAACGCCCCGGTTGCCGCCCAGCCCGCGAAATAATTGTCTCAGCTCTGGAGCCGGGACGCCCTCGTCCCGGTCTTCCCCCGCCTCCGCCCCTCCGCTCGAAAAATCTTGCGGATCACGGGAGCCTTTTGTATATTTTCAGTTCTTCTTTGACTCAATCAGTTGTCTGCAAGGTGGCTAGGTAGCTCAGTTGGTAGAGCAATGGACTGAAAATCCATGTGTCGTCGGTTCGATTCCGACCCTGGCCACCATTTTTATTTCCCCTGACACCAACAGGTTATCACTTTCCCCTGGTCGACCCTGGGTGATCTCCGCGGGAGAGTCTGCGGAAACGGCAAGGTCCGGAAATAGCCGACTCCACTTTTCAGAAGTGCCAGCCCCACCCAGATCGGCGCGTTCATGGCTTTCCTTCCGTTTGAGCAGGATTTCGGGCCGCGACGTACGCCTGATAATCCCGGTAGAGCCGCTCCGCGGGTTCACCGCCGGGTTTAAGCCGCGCGCCGGGCGCACACAGCAGGCCAGGATACTGATAGGCGCAAGCGTACTCCAACGAATCCAGCCGGGCCAACTCCTCCCGCAGAGCGGCCATGGGAAGCGGAATGAGCGGAGAAGGCTCCCACTGCTCGGTTCCGTCCGGCAAGATGCGGGTGCATCCCTCGCGATGCGGGCC
>CAXNFL010000048.1:0-10813 GCA_964201555.1 Kiritimatiellia bacterium | reverse complement strand
GTCAGCCGCTCAAGCCTGGCGTAGGGATTTAACTCGAGCAGGAGCGACAGCGTGGCCAGGCCCGCGGCCACGGCCACCGGATTTCCACTCAGCGTGCCCGCCTGGTAAACCCCGCCGAGGGGCGCCAGGGCGTCCATGATGTCGCGCCGGCCGCCCACGGCCCCGATGGGCAGGCCGCCGCCGATGATCTTGCCGAGGCAGGTCAGGTCCGGAACGAGGCCGGTCAGATGCCCATAGGTCGAGGGGCCGAACCGGAAGCCGGTGATGACCTCGTCCAGGATCAGCAGCGCGCCGCACTGGTCGCAGCACTTCCGCAGCCCTTCCAGGAAGCCCGGCTCCGGCCGGACCAGGCCCATGTTGCCGGCCACGGGTTCGACGATGATCGCGGCCAGCTGTTCCCCTTTTTCGCGAACCAGGGTCTCCACCGCTCCCAAATCGTTATACGGCGCCACCCACACATCGGCCGCCACGGCGGGGGAGACGCCGCGGCTGGAGGCCAGCCCGCCCGTCAGCAGCCCGCTGCCGGCGGAGACCAGCAGGCTGTCGCCATGGCCGTGGTAGCAGCCTTCAAACTTCAAGATGCCGTTGCGCCCGGTCACTCCGCGGGCCAGCCGCAGGGCGGTCATGACCGCCTCGGTTCCCGAGTTGACCAGCCGGACTTTCTCCAGCGACGGCGCCTGCCGGCAGAGCCATTCGGCGAACTCCACCTCGCGCCTCGTATTGGCCCCGAAGCTGGTGCCGCTCCGCGCGGCTTCGCTTATCGCCTCCACCACTTTCGGATGCGCGTGCCCCAGGATCAGGGGGCCCCACGAGCCGCAGAAGTCGATCAGCTCCCGCCCGTCCGCCGTAATCAGGCGCGAGCCCGAGCCGCGCTCCATGTAAACCGGCGTGCCGCCGACGGAGTTGAACGCGCGAACGGGGCTGTTGACCCCGCCCGGCATGACCCGCAAGGCGCGCTCGAACAAGGAGGCCGAGGACTCAGTCATGGAACATCTCCCGGTAGCGCCCCGCCCAGTATGAGACGATCAGGTCGGCCCCCGCCCGGCTCATGGCCATGGCGGATTCCCGGACCACCGCTTTCAGGTCTACCCAGCCGCGCTCCGCCGCGGCAATGGCCATGGCATATTCGCCGCTGACCTGGTACACGGCCAGCGGAAGCTCCGTGCGCTCCCGCAGCTTCGCGACGACGTCGAGATAATACAGGCCCGGCTTCACCATCAGGATGTCGGCGCCTTCCGCCTCATCGAGAGTCGATTCGCGGAGGGCGGTGCGAAGATCGGCGAACGAGGCCTGGTAGCCTTTCCGGTCGCCCTGCTGCGGGGCGGATTGTTCCGCTTCCCGGAAAGGGCCGTACAAACCCGACGCGAACTTGGTGGAGTAGCTCATCAGCAGGGTGTCCTGGAAGCCCTTCTCGTCCAGCGCCTTGCGGAGGGCGGCGACCTGCCCGTCCATCATGGCGCTGGGCGCGACCATATCCGCGCCCGCCTCGGCGTGCGAGACGGCCGTCCGGGCGAGCCACTCGAGGGCCTGGTCGTTATCCACCCGCCCGCGCTCGTCCAGCGGGCCGCAGTGGCCATGGTCGGTATACGCGCAGAGGCAGACGTCGGTGCTGACGACCAGGTTCGGGAACGCGCGCTTGACCTCGCGCACCGCCTGCTGCACGACGCCGTCCGGGCCGCTCGCCGCGGCGCCCGTTTTGCTTTTCTCGTCCGGCTGCGGAAGTCCGAAGACCAGGATGCCGCCAATGCCCGCCTCGGCCGCCGGCTCCAGCTCGCGCAGCAGCTGGTCGGGGGAGAGCCGGTACTGGCCCGGCATGGCGTCGATCGGCTCCCGGACGCCGCGGCCCTCCTTGACGAAGACCGGCCAGATGAACTTGGACGGCCCGGGCAGCGGCGCGTCGAACAGGCGCCGGAGGGGCGCGCTCTGCCGCAGGCGGCGCAAACGAACAGTGGGGAATCCCGTCATAACTTTTCCCATTCCTTCCTGATGATCCCGGCCGCCAGGGCCGCGAGGGCCCCTTCCACGGTTGCTTCCTGCGCCATAAAGGCGTCAGGCAAGCCGTGCCTGGCAAGCGCGGCCAGAGTGGGCTTGCCGAGGATGGCGATCTGTTTCGCCGCCAGCGAGCCGGCCTCTTGAAGCGACATGAAAGTCTCGACTGCCGACGCGCTGGCAAAGAAAACGGCATCGAACGCCGGCACCTGATCGGGGCGGATCGGCTGGTGCGTGTAAAGCACGCAGTCGGTCACCGTCCGTTTTTCACCGGCCAGCTGCTTGGCCAGCTCCGGTCCGGCGGCGGCCGAGCGCAGGCGCAGGAGCCGGGCCTCCGGCCCGAGCGCCAGCGGGGCGGCCTGGAGCACGCCGGCTGTTCCGAAATCGTGCTCGGGAACGGCTTCCGGGAAGATCCCCTCGGCGTGGAAGGCCGCGGCCGTTCCGGGGCCCGCCGCCAGGATGCGGGGCAGGCGGCGGCGGTCGATCCGTGCCCGGGCAAGCGCTTGCATGAGCATCGTCACGGCGGAGGGGGAGGTGACCACCAGCCAGTCATAGTTGGATAGCGTCTTCAGGACCGGAAGGCATTCCGGATCGAGCGCCATCTTCATGAGCGGGCGGGAAAGGGGGATGCCGCCATAGTCGCGCACGGCCCGCGCCGCCTTTTCCTGCAAGGCCCCGCTGCACGTCAGCAGCACCCGGCGGCCGCCCAGGGCGCCCCACTCGGGATGCGTGCGGCGGGCGGCGAGCTCGCCGACCAGGATGAGGCCGGGCCGGTCCGTGGCCGGAATTTTGTCGGGCAGATCCGCCAGCGTCCCCCGCACGATGAGCTCTTCGGTGGATCCGGCATCGAATACCACGGCGGCCGGCGTGGCGGCGGGGAGGCCGTCGGAAAGCAGCTGGGCAACCAGATCGGTCAACACACCGACTCCCATGAAAAGGACGAGCGGCAGGGGCGGACGGTCAGCCTGCCGGATGGAGGCCGCGCCGCCGCCCTGCCGCCGCGGCGTGAGGACGGAGAATCCGGGGGAGACGCCCCGCTGCGTCAGCAGCATGCCCGTGCCGGTGGTGGCGGCGGTGAGGCTGCTGACGCCGGGAAGGATCCGGTACGGCAGGCGAAGCGCCTCGAGCGCCTCCAGTTCTTCGGAGAGCCGGCCGTAGATGCCGGGATCGCCGCCTTTCAGCCGCACGACCCGCCGCCCGCGGCGCGCATGAAGTGTCAGCAGACGGTTGATCTCGTCCTGGGGCGAGCGGTGAGCGCCGGCCCGCTTGCCGACATCGATCCGCGTCGCGCTGGCCGGAAGGAAGTCCAGAAGGGCGGGGTCGAGCAGCGCGTCATAGAGGCACACGTCGGCCTGGCGGAGCGCCTCGACGCCCGCGAGGGTGCAGGAGCCGGCGGAGCCGCAGCCGGCGCCCGCGAAGGTGACCGGCTTGACGAAGAGCCGGCGCAGGAGGAGGAAGCGCGGATCGTCCGAGCGGAAGGCCAGGGCCAGAGAGCCCTGCCCGTCCGGAACGCTGGAATCGGAACAGGGGATCCATTCGGCGATGCGGGTGTCGAGGCCCAGCCGGATCAGCGCGGCCGCGGCCATGACAAGGCCGTCATACCGGCTCGCGTCCAACTGGGCGAGCCGGTCCTCGATGTTCCCGCGGATGGAAAGGGGCCGGCAGCCGGGGAAGCGGGCCTGGCTCCAGGCGGCCCGGCGCTCGCTGCTGACGCCGATGCGCGGCGAGGGGGGCAGGTCGGCAAGGGTTTTGCCGGCGCCGAGCACCAGGACATCGCGGGGATCCTCGTGCCAGGGGAGCCAGACCCAGTCCAGGCCTTCCGGCACGGGGTCCGGCATGTCCTTGGCGCTGTGAAGGGCTGCGTCGAGCCGGCCCTCCAGCAGGGCCTGGTCGAGATCGCGCGTGAAGAAATCCGGCGGGCTTTCTCGCAGGTCGAGCCGGCGGTCGCGGTCGCCGGGCGAGGAGAGCTCAACCGGTTCGAAGGCGATTTCCGGAAGCCGGTCACGCAGGCGGGCTAGCGCCTGTTCCGTCTGGAGAACGGCCAGCCGGCTGTCCCGGGATCCGATTTTCAGGGGGATCGGCATGGCTCAGTCCGGCTTCCCGATGCCGCGCATCAGCTTGGTGTAAAGGTCCCGGTGCTCGGCCGCCAGCCGTGTCCCTGTTTCCATCATTTTTTCCAAGGCCGGGGGATCTCGCCCCTCGTTCCTGTCCAGGTCGTCGAGGTCGGCCACGCGGAGGGCGGGGCCGGCGTTTCGCAAGGAAGCATCGACATTGCGGGGCACGCCCAGGTCCAGCACGAGAACGGGCGAGGGCCCGAAGAGGGCGGCGTGGCCGGCGGTGAGGACGGGGTCCGGGCTGGCGGAGGCGCAGACGAGGGTGCGCATCCGGGGGAGGCAGTCCGACAGCTCGCCGAGCGGACGCACCGCGACACGGCCCTCGCCGTGGGGGGGAACCGGGGGGATTCGGCTATGGTAGAGCCAGGTGGCGGTGGCGGTGGGGAAGCGGGCCAGGTAGCGGTCCATCAGCCGCCGGCCCACGGCGCCGGAGCCGATCAGCAGGAAGCCGGGGGCGGGCGCCTCGCCGGAGGAGGCGGCCAGGAAGTCGAGGCAGCGGTCTTCCAGGTCGGCTGGCGCGGGGTCGGAGGCGGCGCGAATGGCCTTGGAGACATGGAGGGCGGAGGCGTGCCACTCCTCCATCAGGCTGCCGGACCAGCCCGCGCGGGCGGCCCCGGCGTAGGCGGATTTGGTTTGCGCCACGATATGGGTTTCCCCGACGGACTGGGAGTGCAGGCCGGCCAGCAGCAGGGCGGCATGCTGGAACGCCTCGAAGCCGCGCCGGACATAGTGCTCTCCGGAGCCGAGGGCATCGAAGCCCATGAGGCGCCGGACAAGCGCCTCCGTTTCCGGGTTGTCCGACAGGATGGCATGGCACTCGGTCCGGTTGCAGGTGTTGAGCAGGACGAACTCCTGCACGCCGCGCACCTGCCGGAGCATGGCTCCGGCGGCCTCGAGTTTGTCCCCGGCCAGCGCCGCCTGCTCCCGCTTGGCGAGTGGAAGGCAGGCGTGGCTGGCGCCGATGACGGTGAGCGAGGCGTTTTCCATGGCCTCGACGTGGTGGCCGATGCTGTCGCGAAGCATGCGCGAGCGGCGGCAGGATCGTCCTCCGGTGGAGACGGCGACGGTCAGGCCGTCGTCCCGCCTCAGGACGGCGGGGGAGATGAAGTCGCCCTGCCGCCAACCGTGATCGACAATGCCGCACAGGACGTTGCGGGTGCGGCAGGACTCGAGAACGAGCTGGTTGACCGCGGCGTCATTGGTGGCGGCGAAGACGATAAAGGCGCCGGCGGCGTCCTCCGGCTGGAAGGGGCGGCCCCGCCAGGTCATTTTTCCTTCGGCGGCCAGGTCGCGCACATCGGCCTGGACGAGGGGCGCCACGACGGTGACGCGTGCGCCGGCTTCCAGCAGGGAAATGGCCTTGCGTGCGCCCGCTTTTCCGGCGCCGACCACTAGGCACTCCCGTCCGCTCGGCATGAGCGCCACGGGGAAGACCGGAGCCACTTCCGGTTCGGACTGTTTGTTTTCATTCATATGAGGCATTTCGCGGTGAAATTAAAAAATACCATCTGATCCTTGACGTGCCGAGAATAATGCAATACATTACTTACTTGATCAACATAATAATGTATGAAAAAGATGAAGATCTCATCCAAGACACAGTATGCGCTGAAGACGATGGTGGACCTGGCCGGGCAGAAGAGCGGCGAGTTGTCCACGGTGGCTGATATTGCGCGCCGCCGGGGGATTCCGCCGCTGTACCTGGAGCAGATCCTACTGGAATTGAAGCGGGGCGGGCTGGTCAAAAGCCAGCGCGGCCGGCAGGGGGGCTATTCCCTGGCCCGGAAGGGAGCCCGGGCGAACCTGGCGGACATCATTGCCCTGACCGACGACTCGCTGCTGGTTCCACCGGAGGCGACCTCTTTTTCCGACGCGACGGAGCGGGCGGTCCTGAATGCCTGGCGGGATGTGAACCTTCAATTCCGCCACATTCTCGAGCAGGTGACGCTCCAGGATTTATGCGATGAGGCGGAGCCCGCGTCCGATTCCCACTATTCCATTTAACTCGGAGGGTGTCATGACGGAGACGGAAGAAATCGAGCAAGCCGGATACGCCGGGTCCGGGACGGCGGAAGATGTTTTGAGCTGGGCGCTGGACCGCTTCCATCCCGGCATTGCCGTGGCGACCAGCCTTCAGGACTCCGTGCTCATTCACATGGCGGCCGCCATCCGGCCGGATGTGAGGGTGTTTACCATCGATACCGGACGCCTGCCCGAAGCGGCCTATTCCTGCGCCGAGGAAATCCGCACGCGGCTGGGCGTCCGCATCGAGTGGTATTTTCCCAAGCATGACGCCGTGGAGCAGCTGGAGACGGAAAAAGGGCTCTACTCCTTCAAGAACAGCCTGGAGGAGCGGCACGCCTGCTGCCGCATCCGCAAGGTGGAGCCCCTGAACCGGGCGCTGAAAGGCCTGCGCGCCTGGGTGACGGGGCAGCGGCGCGAGGAAAGCGTGACCCGCGGCGCCCTCGGGAAGATCGAGCGCGATCCCAACCACGAGGGGATCTGGAAGATCAACCCGCTGGCGGATTGGTCGGAGGAGGACGTCAAGCAGTACCTTGTCGCCCACCGGCTTCCGTACAACACGCTGCTCGACAACGGCTATCCGTCCGTCGGCTGCTCCTGCTGCACGAGGCCGGTGGAGCCCGGCGCCGACTCGCGGTCGGGCCGCTGGTGGTGGGAGCAGGCGGAGCACAAGGAGTGCGGCCTGCATGTCAGAAACTGGACCATTTGACAACGGAAACGCGATGAATCTTCACTTGGATACCTTGCTTCTGCACGGCGCCTACGAGCCGGACGGCGCCTCCGGCGCCACGGTTCCGGGCATCGCGCAGAGCGCCTCCTTCGCCTATGAAACGGCCGAGGAGCTGGAAGCCGTTTTCGCGGGACGGGCGCCGGGCTACGTCTACTCCCGGATCTCGAATCCGACCGTCACGCAGTTCGAGCGGCGCATCACCGCGCTCGAGGGCGGGCGCGGCTCCCTTGCCTGTGCGTCGGGCATGGCGGCCATCAGCGCCGCGGCGCTGGCCCTGGCCGGGGCGGGCGATGAAATCATCTGCGGCAACAGCGTGTTCGGCGGAACCTACTCGCTGTTCAAAAAGACCCTGGCGCGCTATGGCATCACGACCCGGTTCGTCCCTTCGACGGACGTGGAGGCCTACCGGCGCGCCATCGGGGACCGCACGCGCCTGATCTTCGTGGAGACGATCGGCAACCCGAAGATGGACGTTCCCGACCTGGCGGCGATTTCGGCCGTGGCCCGCGAGCACGGCGTGGCGCTGGTGGTGGACAACACCGTCACCACGCCGGTCCTGCTGCGTCCCGGCGCGCTGGGCGCCGACCTGGCGATCCACTCCACCTCCAAGTTCATCAACGGGCACGGCAACGCCATCGGCGGAATCATTGTGGATACGGGGCGCTCCGCGTGGGACAGCCCGCGCTACCCGCACCTCCGGGAGCTGCGCAAGAAGGCGGGCGCCCAGGCGTTCCTGGCCTATCTGCGGAACCAGATCGTGCGCGACCTCGGGTGCGGCCTCTCGCCGTTCAACGCGTTCCTGATGTCGATCGGGGTCGAGTCGCTGGCGGTCCGGATGGAGCGGCACGGCGCCAACGCGGGGCGCGTGGCGGAGTTCCTGGCCGGGCACCCGCGGGTTGTCGAAACGCGCTACCCCGGGCTGGCGTCGCACGAGGGCCACGCCGTGGCGGAGCGGCAGTTCTCGGACCGCTATGGCGCGGTCCTGACCCTGCGGCTCGAAGGCAAGGCGCAGGCGTTCCGCTTCATCAATGGCTTGGCAAGAGCCCAGAACCTGGCTAACCTGGGAGACGCCAAAACACTCGTCATTCATCCGGCCTCCACCTTCTGCCGGGAGCTGGACGCGGAGGAGCGGGCGGCCGTGGGCGTGACGGACGACCTGGTGCGGATGTCGATTGGAATCGAGCACGCGGAGGACATCCTCGCGGATGTGGAACAAAGCCTTAAGGGACTGTGAAGGAGAACAAGATGAACGTGGTGATCAATGGAACGGTGACAGCGGTGGACGGCGTCTCGTCGGTGACGAGCCTGCTGGCTAGCCAGAAGGTTAAAATGCCCGACATGGTGTCGGTGGAGCTGAACGGGGAGATCCTCGATCGTTCCCTTTTTGAGAGCACCCTGCTGAAGGAGGGCGACCGCGTGGAGTTCCTGTATTTCATGGGCGGCGGGTCGGCCTCCCGGGGGGGGCGTGCGATGAGCCTGACGGACGCGCAGATCGAACGCTATTCGCGCCATATCCTCCTGCCGGAAGTCGGAGGGCGTGGCCAGGAAAAGCTGCTGGCCGGCCGCGTGCTGCTCGTGGGCACCGGCGGGCTCGGCTCGCCAGCCGCGCTGTATCTCGCCGCGGCGGGCGTGGGAACCCTCGGGCTGATCGACGCCGACGTGGTGGACCTGTCCAACCTGCAGCGGCAGATCATCCATTCCATGGCCGACCTCGGCCACCCCAAGGTGGAGTCAGCGGCGAATAAGATGCGAGCCCTCAACCCCGATGTCCGGGTCAGCACCTATCACGCTCGCCTGACGGCCGCCAACGCCCTGGAGCTGCTGAAGGAGTACGACTTCGTCATCGACGGCACGGACAACTTCCCCTCCAAGTTCCTGGTGGCGGACGCCTGCCACTTCGCCGGCAAGCCGTATTCCCACGCCGGCATCCTGCGCTTTGACGGGCAGACGATGACCGTCCGGCCCGGCGTGAGCGCCTGCTACCGCTGCGTGTTCAACGCCCCGCCGCCCGCCGGCGCGGTGCCGTCCTGCTCCCAGGCCGGCGTGCTGGGCGTGCTGGCGGGGATCATGGGCGCGCTCCAGGCCACGGAGGCCATCAAGTACCTGCTGGGGCAGGGCGACTTGCTGACCGACAGCCTGCTGGTGTATAACGCCTTGAAGACGACTTTCCGCAAGGTGGGGCTGAAGAGAAATCCCAAGTGCCCGCTCTGCGGCGCGGCGCCGGTGATCACGGAGCTGAAGGACGAGGCTCCGGCCGTGTGCGACCTGCGGAAAGCCCCCGGAGGCTGAGATGACGCTTACGATAGAAAGCCGGCTGGTGAAGGCCATGCTGCAGCGGGCCTTGGAGGCGGCGCCCCAGGAGGCCTGCGGCCTGTGCGGCGGGCGGGCGGGGCGCGTCACCGAGTTCCACGCCCTGACCAACACTGACGCCTCGGGTGAGCATTTCACCATGGCGCCGGAGGAGCAGTTCAAGGCGGTGCGGGCCATGCGGGTCTCCGGCGCCGCGATGCTGGCCATCTGGCACAGCCATCCGGCCACGCCGGCGCGCATGTCCGAGGAGGATCTGCGGCTGGCCTACACGCCCGATACGGTTTATCTCATCACATCGCTGGCGCGGCCGGAAAAGCCGGAGCTGCGCGGATTCACGGTTAGCAACGGCCGGGCCGAGCCGGTCGACATCGAGGAAGTGCCATGAACACAGGGTATTACAAGCTTCCCGCCGACCTGGCGGCGGATATCGACCAGTACGAGCGCGATGTGGCCAAGTTCCTGGCCGGCGAGCTGCCGGCGGGGGTGCTCAAGGCCAAGCGGGTGCCCCGCGGCGTCTACGAGCAGCGGCGCGACGGCACGTACATGGTCCGCGTCCGCGTGGCCGGCGGGGCGCTGAGCCCGGAGCAGGTCCGGGCCCTGTCCGCCATAAGTTCCCGTTTTGGAGACTGCCAGCTGCACGTGACGACCCGGCAGGATGTGCAGTTCCATGACGTGGCCATCGGGGACACCCCGGCCGTCATGCGGGAGCTGCTGAAGGCCGGGCTGACGAGCAAGGGCGGCGGCGGAAACACGGTGCGGAACGTCACCGCCTGCCCGTACGCCGGGATCTGCGCGTCCGAGACGTTCGATGTGACGCCCTGCGCGCAGGCGGTGACCGAGTACCTGATCCCCCTGGTGGGCAGCTACAACCTGCCGCGGAAATACAAGATCGCCTTCAGCGGCTGCGGCGCGGACTGCGCGCTGGCGCAGGTGGCGGACCTCGGGTTCATCGCCTCGGCGCGCGACGGGAAGCCCGGGTTCCGCGTGATGGCCGGCGGCGGGCTTGGCGCCCAGTCCCGGGTGGCCGATGTCCTGGCCGACTGGATTCCGGCGACCGAAATCATCCGTCTGGCGGAGGCGGTGCGCCGCCTGTTTGACCAGCACGGCGACCGCCAGAACAAGCACAAGGCGCGGCTGCGCTACGTGTTCGAGCGGCTGGGGCTGGAGGAGGTGCGGAAACAGGTGGCCGCGCTCCTCGCCGCGGTGACCAGCGAGGGCGTGCCCGCCTGGGGCGGTCGCGCCGAGGTCCGGACGAAGGCCTCCGCGGCGGAGGCCGTGCCGGCGGCTAGTTGGAAGGGCGGCCTTCGTGTGATTCCCCAATCGCAGCCGGGCCTGTTTGCGGTGCCGCTGCACCTGCCGCTGGGCTTCCTGCCGGCGGCCGACCTGGCCCTCATCGGCAGCCTGGCGGAAACCTTTTCGGAAGAGCGCGGGGTGCGGACGACCCGCTCGCAGAACATGGTGATCCGGCACGTGCGCGAAGACCGTCTGGCCGCGCTGGAGGAAGGCTTGCGCGGATTGGCGACGGATGTGCTCAGCGCGGTTCCGCTGGAGCGGTTTGTCGCCTGCGCGGGCGCCTCCACCTGCCGCCTCGGGATCTGCCTGGCCCGGCCGGCGGCGCAGGCCTGCGCCGCGGCGCTCGCGGAGCGGA
>CAXNFL010000047.1:0-10913 GCA_964201555.1 Kiritimatiellia bacterium | reverse complement strand
ACCATGTCCCAGAACTTGAAAAAGTTGCCCGTGGCGTTGCCTTTGGCGTAGGCGTATTCGCACATGATCATGGGCCGCTTTTCCAGGGGATCGGCCAGGACCTGGCGCACCCAGTCGAGGCCCGGATACATGGGCGCCATGATGTCGGAGACGGCGGGGCCGGGGTTGCCGCTCTCGTATTGCACCGGCCGCGTGGGGTCGAGGTGGCGGATCCAGCCGGCCATGGCCGCATGGTGCGGGCCCAGGTAGGACTCGTTGCCGAGCGACCAGGTGATGACGGAGGGATGGTTGCGGTCGCGCAGCACCAGGCGCAGCCCCCGGGCGAGATAGGCGTAGGCCCAGTCGGGGTTGTTGGAGAGGTTGCCGTGCACACCGTGCGTTTCCAGGTTGGCCTCGTCCACGAGATAGAGCCCGTAGGCGTCGCACAGGTCGTACCAGCGCGAGTCGTTGGGATAGTGCGAGGTGCGCACGGCGTTGAAGTTGAGCCGCTTCATCTGGAGGATGTCCTGGACCATGTCCTCCTCGGTCAGAACCCGGCCGCGGTCGGGATGATGCTCGTGGCGATCGACGCCCCGGATGACGAGCCGCTGGCCGTTGAGCAGCAGCTGGCGGTTGCGGATCTCGACCTGGCGGAAGCCGACGCGCACGCGCTCGAAGTCGATTGCCCGGCCGTCGGGGTCGAGCAGCGTGAGGACGAGCGTGTAAAGGAGGGGCGTCTCGGCGGTCCAGCGGCGGGGCGCCTGCACGGGAATGCGGACTTTGCAACAGGCCTGTTCCCGTTCTTCATTATTGCCGTACATTGCGGTCAGGTTGGCGATCGGCCCGGTCACGGGCGCGGTCAGGACGGCCTTGCCCTCGGGATCGAAGAGCATGAAGGAGACGCGGTGGCTGGTCATGTCCGGATGCAGGCCGACCGTGGCGGAAACCGCGAGCGTGGCATCGCGGTAGGCCGCGTCGAAAAGGGTGCGCACGGAGTAGTCGCGCAGGTGCACGGCCGGCTTGGCGTAGAGGTAGACGGCGCGCTGGATGCCGCTCATCTGCCAGTAGTCCTGGTCCTCCAGGTAGGAGCCGTCGCTGAACCGGGGCACCAGGACGGCCAGGGAGTTTTCGCCCTCGCGCGCCAGGCCGGTGATCTCGAACTCGGCGGGCAGGCGGCTGTCCTCGCTGTAGCCGGCCTCCTGGCCGTTGATCCAGACCCGGGCGGCCGAGTCGACCGACTCGAACACCAGGAAGATCCGCCGGCCGCGCCAGGGGGCGGGGATGGTGAAGGTGCGGCGGTAGAAGCCGGTGGGGTTGTCGGCGGGCGGGTGGGGCGGATCGGGGTCGAAGGGATAGACCACGTTCGTGTAGATCGGCTTGTCGGGAGTGCCGTGGAGCTGCCAGTTGGCCGGCACCGGCATGGCGCTCCAGTCGGCATCGGATTCGGCCGGATCCGCGGCGCTGGCGGGCACGGACTCGGGGGTGGGGAACCACTTGAACTTCCAGACGCCGTCGAGCGATTGGACGAACGGGGAGACGAGGCGACGGCCCGTCCGGGCGGATTCGGCATCGGGCCAGGCGCCGAGCGGGGCGTGCATGGTCATGCGGTTGCGTTCGAAGACGAGCGGGTTGTCCCAATCCTGAGGCATGACGGCTCCTTGATTAACGGAGGCATCCTAGCGGAATCGCGCTTGCGCGTCACGGCCTTTCCGGCTACTTTTCCCTGATGCAGGATCCGATCATCAAGGAGTCGACCATGCCCAACATTCCCGTGCTCTCCGTCGCCGGCCGCGGCCTAGCCGAAACCTACGAGCGCGCGCTGGTCGCCCTCCATGAGAAGGGCATCCGGATCAAGACGCAGTACGACAAGCCGGGCGACCCCGCCAGCCTCGACTGCACGATGAACCTGACGGTGGAGGACCCCCTGGCCGAGCCCATGATCCACAAGGCGTTTCCCGGCGGCATCGAGGATTTGCGCGAGTATGTGATGGAGGTGCAGGGCGTCAAGGACCACTGGGTCAAGAACATGAACGACGCGGCCGACACGCGCTGGGAGTACACCTACCACGGCCGCCTGGCCTCGTACGGCGCGTGGCGCGAGCTGAAGGAGGGCCACTCGGTCGAAACCGGGTTTTTCACGATCGACCAGATCGAGGGCGTGCTGGCCAAGCTGGCGAAGCAGCCCTTCACGCGCCAGGCGCAGATGATCACCTGGATGCCGAATATCGACCTCGACTGCTACGACCCGCCCTGCCTGCAGTCGATCTGGTACCGGATCCTGGAGGACGAGGTCACGGGCGAGTGGTGGCTGAACTGCAATATCCGCTTCCGGAGCAACGACGCCTGGGGCGCGAACTTCATGAACATGTTCGGCTTCACGCTGTTCAACCGGGACATCATGATTCCCGAGCTGGTGCGGCGGACCAGCAAGCGGATCCGCATGGGCCGGCTGAACTGGCAGGCCGACTCGTTCCACATTTACGGCAAGGACCTGGAGCAGGCCCGCCAGCGGCTGTTCAACCGCATCCCCACCACCGCCTTCGAGGATCGCACCTACGAGTTCAGGGACGAGACCATCCAGTCCATCTACAAGGAGGCGGGGGCCGTCGTTCTCGAGAAGATCCGCACGCAGGACGAGGCGTTCACCCTGCGCCAGAAGCATTAACGGAGCCGCCGCATGAAGATCCTGGTCACGGCGGGGCCGACCCGCGAAGCCATTGATCCCGTCCGCTACATCAGCAACCGGTCCTCCGGCCGCATGGGCTACGCCGTGGCCCGGGCCGCCGCCGAGCGGGGGCACGAGGTGGTGCTGGTCTCCGGGCCCGTCGCCATCCCCGCGCCCGAGGGCGTGCGGCTGGTTCCGGTGGTATCCGCGGAGGACATGCGGGCGGCGGTCCAGGCGCGCCTGGAGGCGTGCGACGCGCTGGTGATGTGCGCGGCCGTGGCGGACTGGCGGCCGGCGTCCGTGAATCCCGTGAAGATAAAGAAAATGGGGACAACGCCCGTGCTGCGGCTGGTGAAGACGCCCGACATCCTGGCCGGCGCCTCGGCGCGCAAGGGGGACCGGATTTTCGTGGGCTTCGCCGCGGAGACGGGCGGCGATTTCGAGGCCGAGGCGGCGCGGAAGCGGCGCAAGAAGCATTGCGACCTGGTGGTGGTGAACGATGTGACCGCTCCTGGCGCGGGCTTCGACGTGGAGACGAACCAGGTCTCCCTGGTGTCCGAGAGCGGCGTGGAGCGCCTCCCGCTGATGAGCAAGCGGGACGTCGGCCGCCGCATTATCGCGTGGATCGAGGAGCGACTGGCGAGCCGTTGAACCTCTGAACCGTTGAACCTCTGAACCGGTGAACCCCTGAACCGTTGAACCTCTGAACCGTTGAACCTCTTTACTTCAACCGCGTGGTGGGCTCGGGCGTGGCTCCGGCGGCCAGCCATTCGTTGACAAATCGGAATGTTGCCATCGCGTAATCGTGGACGTAGAAGGCGAAATCGCGGCCGAACACGAGGACGAGCGCGAGCATGATGGCGCGCAGCCAGAATGAGTCGCTGGTCGTGTAGAGGTAGTAGAGCGAGTAGCCCGGCACGACCAGGCAGAGGAGGCCGGTGACGAAATCGGTGGTCAGGGCCTCGATGACGATGACGATGTGGAAGAAGAGGACGGCGTAGAAGCCGGCCAGGCGCACCGTGTCCAGCCCCTCTTTGGGAAGGAGCAACCGGTAGCCGTCGAAGTAGCGGACGTAGCCCAGCACGCCCGCGAGGCAGAGGAAGAGGGCCGCGGCCTTCAGGGTGGGCACAATCAGCTCGGTCTTCATCCGGCGCGGGCCGCGGTCGTGGATGTGGGTGGAGACATCGGAGAGCTGGATGTCCGGCCGGTCGCCGCGTGCCGCCTGGGCGGCTTTGGCCTCGGCTTTCGCTTTTCGGATATGCTCGGGCAGGAGGAGACCGTTCGGCTCCTTTTTGGAGTCCGGCATGGCGAGGGGCTGGCCGCACTTGGGGCAGGCGAGGTGATCGGGCCGGGCGTATTCGGACAGGGTGAGGGTCGCGCCGCAGGCGTCGCAGGTCAAAGTGATGTCAGCCATGCGATTCCGCCTTATTGCTTGAGTGCGTCCTCGATGTCCTTGTTTTCCTTGGAAGCCGCCGCGTTGATGGTGGCCTTGGCGCGCTTGCCGGCATCGATCGTGTTCCGCTGGGTGATCATGTCCGCCACGGTGCTGCCCACGGTGGGGGCGGCCGGCTTGTCGGGCGCGGCGGCGGCGGCCTGGGGCTTCTCGATCGGCTTGTCGGTGGGCGTGAGCGCCGGCTCTTGCCGGCAGCCGGCCAGCAGGGCGGCTCCCAGTAAAAGGGTAGGAAGCAGTTTCATACTCGTCATCGTACGCCGAATCCCGGGGAAATCAAGCCGATTGACGGGGAAGGCTTCACCATGAAGATCACGAAGGGCATGAAGGTGGGAATCACGCGGAGGCGCGGAGACGCGGAGAAGAGGATAAGAATTATCACACAGAGCCACGGAGACACGGAGGAGAGAGGATTTCAGGTAGGGCGGCAAGTCCCTTCGCCGCCGTCACACTTGTTTTCAAACCACGAAAACCACGAACCACACGAAAACCGGATATGAGAAGATTGGCGGGGCCGCCCCGCACCCCCCTGAGAAGAGTTATCACACGGAGACACGAAGACACGGAGAAGAGAGGATTTCAGGTAGGGCCCTTTTGTGGGAGCGCCACACCGTGGCGCGATGAACCCGATGATTTTTTAACCACGGACAACACGGAACACACGGAAAAGAGAAAAGGCTACGGCTTAACGCGGATCGCGCGGATTCGATCCGGGACGCTATTCGGGCGCGAAGCGTGTAGCGCCGCACTGCGTGCGGCGGCTTTGCTGTGAGGCCCCCCCAACGCCACAATTCCACTCAGCTATTTTCTATTATTAGGTCTGACCCCTTAGCCATGCGAAGCGCAAGCGTAAACACATTTGTCCCTCAAATAGCTATAACCTATTCCACGTCCTGGTTTTTCATAGAGCGTCTATCTTACCGTCCTGTTTTGTGGAATGCGAGGCCCGCATTGAACAAATCATTTAGGGAGGGCGAGGTTACACCCGAGCCTGATGCAGATTGCTTGTCCCTTGAGGCCGGGGTGTAACCCGGCCCTCCCGATACAAAAACACCGAGAAGAAAGGGTGCTCTCCGTGCCTCCGTGTCTCTGTGTGATGGAGGTGTTCCCCCTCCCTCAATTATGGACTCGGGGGGCTTGACGGAGAAAGTATACGGGACTCCGCTCTAGATGACAGGAAAAGAATAAGGACATGCAGGTTCCCGTGCGCGGAGCGCCCGGGCCACCCGCTTCGCGTCACTCCAGATTCAGGACTTAGGCTAAACGCTTTCGAGGAAGCGGGCGAGGCTGGGGACGAGGCCGGGTTCGACATGCCGGACCGCCCGTTTCATCATGGCGAGGGCGGGGGGGATATGTTTGGCAAATCCCGCCGTGGGGGGATTGGCGCCCAGTCGCGCATAGGCCCCCAGCGCCTGGGCCAGCCGCTGGATGGCGGCGGTCCAGAACAGCTCTTCCGGCATGTCCAGCTTCGCCTCGCGCCGGTAGTCGTCCAGCAGGAGCCCTTGCTCCCGCTCGGTCAGCGACACATACGGGTCCGCCAGCAGGGAGGCGAGGTCATAGGCCGCCGCGCCGTAGCGCATGCCCTGGTAGTCGATCAGGAGCGCCCCCTCCGGCGTGAGAATGACGTTGGTCGATTGCAGGTCGCGGTGGATCAGCACGCGCGGCAGGGCCTCCAGCCGCAACGACAGCCGCCGCAGGTCGGCGGCGATCGGCGTGGTCCGCTTCGGCGACAGCTTCAGGCGCTTCTGCAAAAAGTGGTGAACGAAGTAGAGCCGCTCCCACCGATAGAGCTTCGGGGAAAAACCGGCCACCAGCCGCAGTTTGGATTGGCGCGCGGCGAGCGTGCCGTCGGTGTGGAGCCGCGCGACCAGGCCCAGCACCGGCCGGTACAGCGCCAGCCGCTGCTCCTCGCCGGCGCCCGCCAGCGCGCTCAGCAGGTCGCGCCGCCCCGCATCCTCAAAGAGCAGCAGCCGGCGGCGGGCATCCTGCGCCAGGATCCGCGGCACGCGGATGCCCTGGCCGAGCAGGAAGCGCGTGTGGCCCGCGTAGAGCGTGTTCTCGTGGCGCTCGCGGCCATAGTGAACCAGGATGGCGCTGTTCCCGTTGTATTGCAGGCGCGCGAAGGAGCGGTCGGAGCCGCGCGGCCCCAGCGGCAGGGCCGCGGTTTGATCGGCCGGCCACCCGTTGGCCTCGAGAAAGCCGCCGGCCTCCGGCAGCACGCGGGCGGAGACCGCCATGCCGGTCACTTCGCCCTGGACCCGCACGCCTTCCGCCACGACCGCCTCGTCCACCCGCGAGCCGTCCGCCACGCTGGCCCCGGGCCAGAGGATGCAGTTGCGCAGCGCCACGCCGCGGCTCACGCGCACATCCGGCGCGGCGGAAACAAATCCGTCGATCCGCACCCCTTGCCGCTTCAGCGCCCGGAGCACGGCGGGGGTTTTCGGATCGTACAGCCGCCCGCCCGGCTTTCCCTCTTTCCACGCGGCCTCGATATCCGCATGCGCGCGCAGGTATTCCGACAGGATGCCGATGTCTTCCCAGTAGGTGCCGGGAATGATGACCCCCGCCACCGAGCGGCCCTCGGCGATGGCCGAGCGGTAGGCGCCGACAATCGTGGAAAAGGGCTCGGGGTGCAGGTAGCGGAGGATCCCGGGATGAACCAGGTGCAGCCCGCTGAAGGTCACCGTGCCGGGGGCGCCCGGCTTGGCCACGGCGAAATTGGAGACAAGCCCCTCGCTCAGCGCGACCGTGCGGGGGCCGGCGTCCGGCACCATCCACAGGGCGGCCAGCGGTTTGGCGTGGCCATAAAAAGCCTTGATCAGGGGGGCGGGATCGAGCTCCGCCATGATGTCGGCATTGATCAGCCAGAAGGGCTGGTCGCGCAGGAACCAGGCGCCCTGCCGGAGCGCGCCCCCGGTGCCCAGGGGCTTGAGCGGCTCGAAGGAGAAGTTCAGCCGGATGCGGCCCCCCCAGGCCCGCGCCGTTTCCAGCACGGTCAACGGCTCGTGGTGCAGGTTGATGAGCACTTCTTGAACGCCCCACGATTGCAGCAGGTCCAGCACATGGTGGATGGCGGGGCGGCCCCAGACGGGCAGGCACGCCTTGGGCATCCGCTGGGTCAGCGGACGCAGCCGGGTGGCCAGGCCGGCGGCGAGAATGACAGCTTGGGTGGGGCGGGGGTGTTTCATCGGGCGGTATAGAGGAGGGCCTTGGCGCGAGTGACGGCGAAGGCCGCCAGGCCGGGTTTCCAGCGGGCCGCGAGGGCGGCGCCGGATTCGCCGTCGAGCAGCGCGAGCCGGACGGCGTCGGTGCCGTAGAGCTTGTCAAAGAAATCGGGACGGGTCCCCGGAGCGCCCCAGCTCCGCCGGCGGCCGTGGAGCCGCTGGAGGGCGGCCAGGATCGACACGGAGGTCCGCGCCGGCCGGAAGAGGGAGGGGTCGGTGACGGTCATCCGGAGGCCCGGAATAAGGCGGCCGGTGTAGGGGTCGGTGGGCGGAATGAAGGGGTGGGGGTGGAAGGCGACGCCCGGCAGTTTCTCGTCGCCGAGCATTTCCCGCAGGGCCTCCGCCTTCATCCACGGGGCGCCGAAGACCTGGAAGGGCAGCGTGGTGGTCCGCCCGCAGCTGAGGGCGGCCACGCCTTCCGTGAACACGGTCGCCAGGTAGCAGGCGGCGGTTTCCCACGAGCGAATGCCGGGCGAGGGCGGGGCCCAGGGCGGCCAGTCGGCGCCGCGGCGGGGCTCGCGGTGGTAGCCGGAGAGGCGCGCCACGGTCAGGTCGATTTTGAGCCCCAGGTCCCTCTGGAGCCAGCGGGCGGTTTCGCCGGGCGTCATGGCGTAGCAAAGAGGGGTGCGCACGCAGCCGACGAAGCTTTCGAAGCCCGGCTCGAGCAGCGGGCCGTCCGGCGTGGCGGGCAGGGGGATGGGCCGGTCCGCCACAACCACGGGGAGGCCCGCGCGGGCGGCGGCCTCGAGCGTGTGGCGGAGGGTGGATACGTACGTGTAGCAGCGCGCGCCGAGGTCCTGCAGGTCGAAGACCAGGGCGTCCAGCTTCCTGAGCTGGGCCGGCGAGGGGGCCAGCCGGCGGCCGTAGAGCGAGTAGACGGGAATGCGCCAGACGGGATGGCGGCGGGTGTGGACGGGGTCGCCCGCGCCGGCGGCGCCGAAGAAGCCGTGCTCGGGCGCGAAGAGGGCCGCGAGGGTGACGCCGGGGGCGGCCTGGAGCGCCTCGGCGGAGGTGGCGCCGGCGGCGGTCATGGCGGCCGTGTGGGAGATCAGCGCCACGCGGCGGCCGCGGAGCGCGCCGGAGGAGAGGAGGGTGTCGATGCCGGGGCGAAAGCGTTCGTTCATGGAGCCGGAGTCTCGCGGGGCTCGGACTCGTCGCCCAGCAGGCGCGTGATGGCCGTGAGCAGGGCCTCGCGCTCCACGGGCTTCTGGATGAAGGCCCACTCGCTGTGGGGCATGAACCGCCGCATGTAGTCGCGCGAGAAGCCGGAGGTGATGATGAGCGGGGTGCCGGGCTTGGCCTCCAGCAGCTTGCGCGTCATCTCGCCGGTCTCCATGTCGGGCATGATGGCGTCGACGATGCAGAGCGAGAAGGCGTCGGGATTCTTCTTGTAGAGGGCCAGGCCGTCGGAGGCCGTTTCGGCGGTCTGCACCCGGAAGCCCTCGGCCTTGAGGATGGAGGCCGTTTCGTTGAGCAGGTCGGTTTCGTGATCGATCAGGAGGAAGAGGGGCGCCTTGTCGTGATGGAGAACGCCGGGGGCCTTGGGGGCGGCGATGGGGATGAAGAGGTGGAAGGTGGTGCCTTCGTCGACCTTGCTGCGGACGCGGATCCAGCCGCCGTAGCCGAGGATGGCGCTGTTGGCCACGGCCAGCCCCAGCCCCACGCCGCGGTTTTTCTTGGTCGTGAAGAACGGCTCGAAGATGCGCTCCAGCACGTCGGGGTCGATGCCGCTGCCGGCGTCGGTGATGCGGATGACGGCGTAGGGGCCGCTGGCCGCCTTGGGATTGGCCTTCACGTCGGGGCGCTTGACCATCTGGTCCTGGACGGCCACCTTGATGACGCCGCCGGCGGGCATGGCCTCGGCGGCGTTGTAGAAGAAGTCCATCAGCACGTCGACCAGCTGGGCGGGATCGGCCATGACGGAGGGCATGTGTTCCGATTCCTGGAACTTGATCTCGACCTGGTTGCGGGCCAGGGTGTCGTGCGTGTTTTCAATGGCGCGGCGGATCGTCTGGCGGAGCGAGACGGTCTGGAGCCGGATGTCGCCCTCGGCGTTGCTGGCGCGGGCGATGACGAGGATGCGGCGGGTCAGGTCCTGGCCGTGGCGGGCGGCGTCGAGCAGCTTCTGGGCGTCCTCGTAGGCGGGGGTGTTGCTGGCCAGGCTCTCGATCAGGGAGGAGGCGTATCCGGTGATGACGCCGAAGAGGGTGCTGAACTCGTGGGCGACGGTGCTGGACAGCTTGCCGAGCACCTCCATCTTCTCGATGCTGTGGTGGTGGCGCTCGTGGATGCGGCGGCTGGTGACGTCGTGGATGACGATGATGACGCCTTCGACCACGCCGCTGGGAGAGAGAATGGGGGAGGAGGAGGCGAGGATGTCCTTGCGGTGGCCGGTGCGGTCGAAGAAGGCGAAGACGCGGGCCTCGTCGCCTTCGGGGAGGCCGTTGCGGAGCGTTTTCATGCCGATCACCTCGACCGGCTCGTTCGTTTCGGCGTGGTGGGTGACGCCGAGCTCCTCGAGGCGGCGGCCGATGGCGTCCTTTTTCTTCCAGAGCGTGATGGCCTCGGCCGTGGGGTTCATGTAGGTGATGATGCCGTCGCGGCCGGCGGCGATGACGCCGTCGCCGATCGAGTCGAGGGCGGTGGCGAACCAGCGGCGGTTTTCCTCGAGGACGCGTTCGGAGCGGTGGCGGAAGAGGGCCACCTCGATGGCGATTTTGAGGTCGGTTTTATCGAAGGGGTGGTGGATGTAGCCGAAGAGGGCGGCGGTTTTGATGTCTTCGAGGGTGGTGTCGTCGATGCTTTCGGCGATGAAGATGACGGGGATCTGGTGGGCGTGGCGGAGGCTGTCGCCGGTTTCGATGCTGTTGGGGCGGCCCTTGAGGCGGGCGTCGACGAGGGCGAGGTCGGGCTTGTGGGCGTAGGAGGCCTTGATGGCGTCCTTGCCGTTGCGGAAGGGGGGGTGGACCTCGTAGCCCAGCTTTTCGAGGGAGGCCTTGATCTCCGCGGCAATGGCGGGATTGTCTTCCACCAGGAGGATGCGTATGCCGGCCATGAGCGCCTACCCTTTCCAACATGAGTTCAGGAGGTCAGTATGGCAAATCTTCTTTCGCGATACAAGGCGCGATAATGGCGTGTGATCTTTGGTGGGGACAGGGTGGCGGATACGCGGCGGGTTATTCCATTTCGGGCGCCAATGGGCGGTCGCTTTCGGGCTGATCCGGCTTTCGGCTGGAGGTTCGCGGCCACGAGGCCAGCTCACCTCGCCGGAAGCCGGCTGAGCCTCGAAATCACTTCGCCATTTTTCGCCTGATCGAAATGGAATAACGACTTAGCCATCGCGCGCCCTGTTCGCTCTCGCTCACATGGGCGGCGCGCGAGATGGTTTCCGTCCAATGCCCGCCAGAAAAATGTGCTATTTGTGGAAGTTGTTGTCGGGCATACGATCGAGAATCCAATCGCGCGCCGCCCGAGCGTGGTCGGCAGACCCGTGGGCGCGCGATGGCCAGGGTGTTGCTGCGTTTCGATCAGCGGAAAGGCGTGAGTCGATTTCGAGGCGCAGCCGCCTGAAGACGAGGCGGCGTGGGCTGGTGCC
>CAXNFL010000046.1:0-11223 GCA_964201555.1 Kiritimatiellia bacterium | reverse complement strand
GTTGGCCAGCGTGCGCAGGGGCGCGCTGTTCAGGGCGCAGATGTGGATGTCGCCCACGATGCCCAGCCGCTGGAGCTGGTAAAAGGACGGCAGGATCTGGACCTGCGTGATCATGCCGCCGCCGACGATGCAAACCGAAACCTTGTCGCTCATGGTGATTCCTTTAAAAGATGACTGACAAGATTATCGAATTCGGCGGAGGGGATCAATCCCTTTATTACTCGTGTCGTAAAGTTTGGGCGCATTGCAGTTTCGTCGGGGTCGGCAGTACGAAATTATTTGGAGTGCGGCGGCTTGACGCCGCTTTTGATGACTGAAACTGTGGGCATCAGTCGATGCGGTGGACCGTGGGGCCAAGTATGCATAGCGAGTTTGTTAGAACAGAGGTAAAGCGGCGTCAAGCCGCCGCACTCCAAAGCGGTCCCCGCCAAAGGATGCGAATCCCAACGAAACTGCAAGGCGCCCCTCCATCCCGAGCGGAGTCCCGCTTCGGGATGGAGGCGAGGGATCTACGGTATGAACAATGCGCATATCAGAAATTGTGGGTGAATATCAGATTTTGGTCGTTGTAGCACCCGGCCCGTTTCCGTATGATAATTATGTGTTGATGTGGGGAATTCAACCGGAGTGTACTATGAAACTGATTCGCGCAATTTTACTGTCGTGTTTAATGGCCGTCGCGGGCTTGTCGGCGCATGCCGCCAACTTCAGCGGATGGTCCAAGGCGATGCCGATCACCTTCGCGGGGTACGGCAAGGCTGAAACGCTGACGAACTTCCCCGTCCTAGTGAAGCTCCACACGGGCCTTTCCGGATTCAGCTACACGGATTTCGCCTCCCCCGCGGACGGAGCGGATCTGCGCTTCGCGGCCAGCAACCAGATTGACGAGCTGAACTTCGAGATTGAAAAGTGGGACACGAACGGGACCTCGTCCGTGTGGGTGCAGATTCCCCTGCTGGCGGGAACGAACACGCAGATCTGGGCGTACTGGAAGAATCCGGCGGCCGCCGCGCCGGCCTGCCAGACCAATGGATCGGTCTGGACCAACGGCTTTGTGGGGGTCTGGCACCTGGGGGAGGCGACGGCTACGAATTTCGATTCGACGGTGAATCGGAATGATGGCGTCAAGATGGGCAATACGACGGTGGCGCCCACGGGAATGATCGGCTCTGCGCAGACGTTCGATGGCGCGGCCGACGGGGTGAATTGCGGCACGGGGCCGAGCCTGGATGTCGCCCTGCCGCGCACTATTTCGGCCTGGATCAATCCGACGGTGATGAAAATGAAGGCCGGCGTGGTGGCCAAATGCAACCTCCAAAGCAGTTATAACTATGTCATGGCCATCACCAATGGCGGCCTGTTCGCCTATGATGGGGCCTGGCGGACGTCCTCGAATGTGGGGCTGGTTGTCGGAAACTGGTATCACGTCGTGTATGAAACCAGGGGAGACGGCCTGGTTCAATTTTATGTCAACGGGCAGAAGGCCGGAACCGCTACGTGGAATTATGTGGATACCCAGGCGAACAATGTTTATATCGGCACTTGGATCAAGTCTGAAACCACCTATGATTTCAACGGCAAGATCGACGAGGTGAGCATCGCCAACATGGCGCGCGGTTCCAACTGGGTGTGGGCCTCCTATATGAGCGGGGCCTCGAACACGACGTTCAACACGTACGGAACGGCGGGAGTGGGTGCCCTGGCGGTGGATGCCTCCGGCGCGACGCCGGGCGTGACCAATGCCACGCTGAACGGGCTGATGATCTTCAATGGCGGCGATCCGGCGACGGAGACGGTCTTCTGCTGGGATACGGCCGACAAGGGCACGGCCTCGACGGGCGCCTGGGCGCACGTGGAAGCGGCCGGCAACTCCTTCACCAACGGCCAGACCTTCGCCAACGTGATCACGGGCCTGCTTCCGGGCGGCACCTACGTCTACCGCTGCTACGCCACCAACTCGACCGGGTCCGCCTGGTCGCCGTACCCACGGAGCCTCACCACGATCTCCCTGCCCGCCGTGACGAACACGGGGGCGGATATCCTCAGTTACAACTCGGCCCTGCTGAAGGGCTCGGTCACGGACACGGGAACCCAGACGCCTTCCGTCTGGTTCCTTTATTGGATGGACGGATCGGCCGTCACCAACGCGGTCGGAGTGGGGCCCCAGTCCGGCGCCTGCAGCAACCTGGTCACGGATCTGGTGATCGGGGCGTCCAACTATGTCTACATGCTGATGGCCTCCAACGCGGCCGGCGTGGTCTATTCAGGGACGAACGGCTTCACCACAGGCCGCATCTATTACGTTGTGACCAACGGCAACAACGCCTCGGACGGGCTGACCTGGGCCACGGCCGTGAGCAATGTCGAGGTGGCGGTCCAGCGGGCCGGCCCGGTGAAGGGCGTCGTCCTGCTCGGCGACGGCAATTTTGCCGTCACGTCAACGTGGATTCAGGTGACCAATGCCATCCTGGTGACCAGTCTCAACGGGCCGGCCAGCACTTCCCTGGATGGCGTGAGCGTGGCGAAGCGGCGTATCATGTATGTCAACCATGCCCTGGCGAGAGTCTCCGGGTTCACCATGAAGCGCGGCAGCTATAACGACTGGTCCGATAGCAACGGGCCCGGTGCCCTCCGCCTGGCCGCCGGCATGGTCAGCAACTGCATTGTGACGGCTAATTCCGCCTATTACTACGGGGGCGTTCAACTGACCGGGGGCGTTTTGGTGGACAGCTTGATCCACGCCAACACGGCAGGCGGGAGCGGCTCCGGGGCGGGCGGCGGTCTCGGTCTGGTGGGGCCGGGAGAGGTGATCAATTGTGTTATTTCCAATAACAATACCAGCATCTACGGAGGCGGCGTGACCATGACCGGCGGGCGCATTCGCGATTGCCAGATCGTGAAGAATCGGAATACGGGCACTTACGAGCCGGTCGACGGGGCCGGCGTCTATATGTCAGGCGGCACGCTGGAACGCTGTGAAGTCAGGGACAACATTGCCAGCGCCTTCCAGCGCGGCGGCGGCATCTTCATGTCGGGCGGCACTGTCTTGAACAGCCTGGTGGTCAGCAATGGCTGCCTGTTTCAGGGCGGCGGCATTTTCATGACGAACAGCACGGCCCGTGTGATTCATACCACGGTCACGGGAAACCGGACGGGGTTGCGAGGCCACGGCATCTATCAGGCCAGTGGCGCGGTCAGCAATAGCCTGGTGATTGGAAACGGAGGCGCCTACTACGGGAGGAGAGGCGAGAACGTGACAACCGTGGGCGGCACGATCAGCTACAGCGCCTCGACGCCGCTGTTGCCCGGCGCCAATAATATCGCCATCGAGCCCGCGTTCGCCAATGCGTCGGGCGGCGATTACCGGCTCCTGCCCGGATCGCCCTGCATCGATGCCGCCGCCGCGATTCCGGACATCACCCAAGCCCTGGGAGGCACGGCGCGCGCCCTCGATGGCAATGGCGATGGCTCCGCCTTGCCGGACATGGGCGCTTTTGAGCTGGCCCCGGTCTCTTCCCTGGCCTGCGCCGTTAGCGCGCCCGCGAACGAAGCCCAGGTGCAACTGGAGGCCATCCTGACCGCGGTCGTGGCCGGTCCCGACACCAACATTGTCTGGTATGGCTGGGATATCGATAATAATGGCGTCTGGGATTATACAGGCGCGGATAAGAGCACCGTGACGCACACCTTCGGCGTCGGGTTCTTCACGGTGAAACTGTCCGTCAGCAACGCCCTGGAAGGTGCCACGTGCATCATGACGAACTATATCCGGGTGGCGCCGCTCACGAACTATGTGGCCCGCACCGGGGTCAATGCCAATATTCCCCCCTATGATACCTGGGAAAAGGCGACCTCCAACATCCTGGATGGCGTGGACGCCGCCTGGGCGATGCCGGGAGAGCCTTCCACGGTGCTGGTGTCGAACGGATACTATTCGGTCAGCCGGGGGGTTGTGCTGAACGGAAGCATCAGTGTCCGCAGTCTGAACGGGCCCACGAGCACCGTCGTGGATGTGAGCTCCGCCACGTTTGGTCTGAAGCGTGCGTTTTATGTGGATTCGGCGGATGCGGTCCTCGCGGGCTTTACGGGCCGGGGTGGGAATGGCGGAGGGTTCGGCGCCTCCGGATTGTGGCTGAATCAGGGATTGGTGAGCAATTGCATCATTGCCGAGAACAGCGGTTATAATTTTGGAACCGGCGCCTATATGGGAGGCGGGAAGCTGTCGGACACGATTGTGAGCTACAATACGTGCTCATCCTTGGCGAGCTTGGGAGGTGGACTCTACATGACCGCTGGCGTGGCGGAGCGCTGCACGGTCTTGAACAATAGCAATCAGAAGGCAGCCGGGTGCGGTCTGACCATGTACGGCGGGCTCTTCACGCACGGCGTGATTTCCGGTAACGCGCCCACCCATTCGGGTTCGGCTTCGACCGGGGGCGGCGTGCTGTTATACGGGGGCGTGATCCGCAACTCGCTCATCGTCTCGAATGGCAACACGTATGTGACGAATGGCGGCGGCGTGGCCATTTCGGGGGGTATTATTGAATCCTGCACCATCGCCACCAATCGGGCGCTGACCACGGGCGGGGGGTTGGCGGTCAATGGCGGCACCGTCACCAACACGATCGTGGCCTTCAATGCCGCGGCCAGCCAGGTGAATATCTCCGGCAAGACCAACAACTGCTACTACTCCTGCGCCACCGAGTTGACCGACGGAAACAACGGAAACATCGTGGCCGTCCCGACCTTCCAGAACCGCCTGGCCGGGAATTATCGCCTCGCCTCCGGTTCCGCGGGCGTCAACCAGGGCATCCGGCAGGACTGGATGACCGGCGCGCTGGACCTGGCCGGGGAACGCCGCCTGTCCGGCGTGGTGGACATGGGCGCCTATGAGTTCCCCTCGGTCGGCGGGGGACTGCTCATTATCGTCCGGTGATTCGGAGCCGCGCTGGAGATCTGAATGATCTCGAATCGAGTATGAGGCGACACGGATTTGGGAGGGCGAGGTTCCACCCGAGCCTGATGCGGATGGCGGCGCGTTGAGGCCGGGGTGTAACCCGGCCCTCCCGAGCCCTTGTTGATCACCCGATGACGGAAATTGAGTGCGAATATCAGATATTGCACCTTGCGTGTATTTCCCGCATTCGCGAACATAGACCGAATGATTTGAAAGGGTCCTCATGAAAAGAGCGATAGGCTTTGTGGCATCTGGAATCATGGCCGGCATTATCGGCCTGCTGCCGCCCCCGGCGGCGGCGGCGGAGAGCGCGGTTTCCGCCCGGGTGGCGGCCGACCTGAAGGCGCGGCCCGACCTGGCCGCGGCCCCGGTGGTCTGGTATGCCGTCCCGGCCATGAGCGACCTCATGCGCCTGCCCGGCGTCTACCCCGCGGACGGGCAATTTGCCGCGGACCTGCGGATCGTGGCGGCGCAGGACGAGTACGAGCCCGCCTCGTTCCTGCTGTACCCCTTGAAGAGCCTGGACAAGGCGGAGCTGAAGGTCTCGGACCTGAAAGGGCCGGCGGGCGCCGTCCTCTCCCGCGAGAGCCTGGACCTGAAGGTGGTCAAGGTCTGGTACCAGAATGGGAACGGCTGGTTCAGCTATTTTTCCGACGTGGGGCTGAAGCTGGTGCCGGAGCTCCTGCTCAACGACGAGACCCTGATCACGGTGGACACCGCGCGCCAGGCGAACTACGCCCGCGTGAACGAGCCGGGCGGCAGCCGGCAGGTCTGGATCAGCCCGCCCCGGCGGCTGGATACCGGCTTCGATGCCTTTTCCCCGGCCTTTGCCGACGCCAGGACCCTCCAGCCGGTCGCCCTGCCGGCGGGCGCCTTCAAGCAGTTCATGCTCACCGCCCACGTGGCCAGGGGCGTCAAGCCCGGCGTCTACCGCGGCCAGGTGGAGCTCGTGGCGGGCGGCAAAGCGGTGGCGTCGATTCCGGTGGCCCTGCGGGTGCTGCCCTTCGAGCTGCCCCTGCCCGCGACGCGCTTCGACCTGTCGCGCAACTTCATCGTCAGCCTGATGGGCGCCTGGCCCAAACTGAGCCCCGACCATCCGGCCTTCCTGCCGACGTTGAAGAACCTGCGGCGCCACAACATCCTGCACCTCGGCCCGAACTGCGGCCCCGACACGCCCAAGGACGAGGCGAAGAAGCGGGTGGCGGCGATGAAGGAGGCCGGCTTCGAAACCCATCCGATTTTGGGCGGCAGCCTGCCCTGGCTGGGCGAGCATGACGGCACGCCGCTCACGTTCGATGAGTTGATGGGCTTCAAGCGGTCGGCGGTGAGCTGGAAGAAGTTTTACATGGAGCACTTCGGCCACACCGACGCCGCGCTGGGCCTGGGCGATGAGCAGGGCGCCTCCTGGGTCGCCAAGACCCGGCCGGCCTGGCGCCTGGTGCATGAGCAGGGGATGAAGGTCGACCTGGCCGGTCATTCGCACTATTTTTACAAGGGCGGCTATATGCTGGATATCTATCCCGCGGCCGGCTCCCCGGAAGAGCTGGAGAAGCCGCGGCCGTGGAATGAAGTGGGCTTCACCGCCGTGGGTTTCTACGCCAGCCAGCACAACGGCTCGGAAAATCCCTCCTTCGTCCGCCGGCAGCACGGCCTGCTGGGCTACCTGTCCAACTACAGCATGGTCGACAATTACGAGTTCGCCTACGGCCCCTGGAATGACCTCGCCAACGATCTTTACAAGCCCATGGTGCTGGCCTATCCCACGGGCCAGGGCCTGGTGGACACGCTGGCGTGGGAGGGCTTCCGCGAGGGCATCGACGATATCCGCTATGCCACCCGGCTCCACCTGCTCGCGCAGGAGGCGATCCAATCCGGGAAGCTCGACCGGATCTACGCCGGCCGCAAGGTCCTCCAGTGGTTCGCCCTGATGAAGGGCGCCGAGGTCGATCTCAACGCCGTGCGCGCGGAGATGGTCGAAAAGATCCTGAACCTGATGACACTCAGCGAAACCGTGCGGTAAGGGGAGTTTGACATGACCACGATGAACCGGATTTCACTGGCGCTGCTGATCGCGCTGCCCGCCTTGAGCTTCACCGCCCACGGCCAGGACAACAAGGCGGCGCTCGACGCCGCCCGCTCCAACCTGACCGCGCACACCGCGCGGGCCGCCAGTCTGATGGCGGGCCGGTCGCCCAAGGTCGAGGAGGCGATCGCCGAATACGAGGCGGCCGTCGCGATTCCGGACGCGCCGAACAAGGCGAAGATCGCCGCCTTCAAGGCCATGGCCGAGGCGCGCATCCGCGGCATGGCCGGGCTGGATCTGAACAAAATGGATATCGGCCAGGCCCACGCCATCCTTCGCCGGGCGCTGGCGCTGCCCGGGCTGAAGCCGGACGAACAGGCCGAGGCCTGGCAGAACATCGCCAAGCTCTACGAGCGGCAGGATCTGACCGCCGAGGCGCGCGCGGCGTATGACAAAATGCAGGAGGTCAATCCGGCTAAAACTCCCGCCGGCCCGCGGAAGAGTGAATCGGCCGCCGAGATCAGGGCGGCCTGCCTGCTGACGCTGAACAATCCCGCCGCCACCCCGGCGGCCAGGTGGTCGGCCTTCAAAGATCTTCCCTCGTGGACGACGTGGCGCACCCGCGACTTTGCGGCCCTCCGCGCCGACTGCGAAACCTGGCTGCCCGCCTTCATGGCGGTGGATACCAACCGGGCGATGGGCCTGGTTTCCAAGATCAAGGAGGTCAAGGCCTCCGATCCGTCGTTTGTCGCCTGGGCCGCGCCGCTGGCCCTTCTGGCGCCCAAGCTCGAGGGCGCCGACTATGTCCTTGTGAGGAACGCCCAGCTCGGCGCCCTGGCGGCGCTCGGGAAAACGAAGGAGCTGGTCCAGGCGGCGGAGTCCATGGCGAAGGACGGGAAGCTGCCGGCCCCGGTCCGTTTCCAGGGCAGCCTGACGGCGGCGGCATTCAAGGGCGGCGGGGCGGATATGAAGAAAATCGTCGCCGCCGCCGCGAAGGCGTTCAAGCCCGAAGAGCTTCCGCACAAGGAGAAGAGCGACGTCATTCTCGAGGCGGCCCGGGTGGCCATGGCGGGCGGGCAGGAGCAGGCCGCCCGCGGGCTGTACGCCGCGTACGAGGCCTTTTTTGCCCAGCTTCCCAGGGCGTCCACCCCGTGCGCGTTCATGGGCAAGGCGGTTGAAGGGGGGGCCTATACGGCGAAGCTCGACCGGCCCTACGGAGACAACCTCAAGTTCCTGCTCGAAACCGACGCCGCCGTGACCGGCCGCAACATCGGCCCGGAGGCCGGCACGGAGGCCAGCGGCGACAACGTCACCGATTTCTACACGGCCTGCGACCGGGAGGGCGTTCACTTTTTCTTTCGGGCCCATGACTCGAAGGTGGATGAAGTGCTTAACGGGTTTGTCACCGGCGGCAGCTATGAGGGCTATTTCGCCGCGGGCAGCAACCAGCCGTACAGCTTTTTCAATATCGGCCTGCCGGGCGGCGATTTCAGCGATACCTTCGATACGATGTATCCCAACCGCCAGTTCCGGTCGGCTTCCAGGAAAAACGGGCTGGCCAAGTCCGAGACCCGGGTGGTGGACAAGGGCTTTGTCACCCATCTGTTTTATGACTGGGAGGCGTTCTATGACAAGCTGCCCGCCAACGGCGACGCCTGGCAGTTCGAGAATATCCGCTGGACCCGCGCCGGCGGCCTTTCGTTCGGCGGCAGCCAGTCGGTCCACAACCGCTCGAGCTGGGGCGACATCGTCTTCAGCGGCCTGACGCCGGAGAACCTGAGCGCCATCAAGCGCCGCCTGGTGTTCAAGGCGGCGGCGAAGTATCGCCTTGAAGGCAGGCCCAGCGAAAACGGAGTCATCGACTTCTGGCGGGATGCCCAGCTGGGCGACCCGGAGTTCTATCGCACGGAGCTGAAGCCCCTGGTCGACACGCTCGATGAGTACGCGAAAAAGGTCGGCAAGGAGATGAGCGTGGCGGATGTCGACACGCTCTTCGCCAATGCCGTTCCGGGCTGGATGGAGATCCGGTACCTGGCCGCGGAACGGCGCCAGAATTACCTCGACCGCAAGCGGATGGCCGGGGAATAAGAGCCCCGGCTCAGCCCGGCGTTCAGCGGATCGCCACTTCCTTGCCCTTTTCGGCGGATTCGTAGATCCCGTCCAGCATCTTCTGGACCATGAGCCCGGCCTCGCCCGGCGCTTCGGTCGGCTTGTTGTAAAGGGCCGTGTCCACGAAGTTCCGCAGTTTGCGGGCGAAGCAATCGTCGGTGGGGATGAACGCCGGGATCTTGTCCACCATGTAGCCGTTCTCGTCGCAATGGATGGAGAGGGGATCCAGGTCGGCTCCGCCCTTTTCGCCCATGATCGTGAAGCCCCAGGCATCCTTGCAGTGGGCGGCGAAGGACGCTTCCACCTGCATGACGGCCCCGTTTTCAAAGCGGATCTGGCCCACGGCCAGGTCCTCGACCGTGTAGGTCTTGTGGTCCCAGTTCGGCCAGGAGCAGGCGACGTCGCTGGGCTTGTCGCCCAGGTAGCGGAAGATGTTGCCGCTGGCGGCCACGGGCTTGGGGGAGCCCATGACGTAGTGGGTGACTTCCATGATATGCACGCCGATGTCGATCAGCGGGCCGCCGCCCTGGAGCTCCTTGCGGCCGAACACGCCCCAGTTGGGGATGCCGCGGCGGCGCATGGCCTTGCAGCGGGCGAAGAGGATCTTGCCGAAGCGGCCGTCCGCGCCCATGCGGTGAATGAACTGGGCCTTGGGCTCGAAGCGCCACTGGAAGCCGATGACCAGCTTGCGGCCCGCCTTCTTCGCGGCCGCCAGCATGGCCTCGCCCTCGCGGGCGTTCATGGCCATCGGCTTTTCGACCAGCACATCGGCGCCGGCCTTGAGCGCGGCGATCGTGTGCTCGCAGTGCCCCCCGTTGGGCGTGCAGACGCTGACCGCATCCAGCGTTTCCTTGCGGAGCATCTCTTTCCAGTCCGTGTAGACCGTGGCGAAGCCCTGCTCGGCCTTGACCTTGGCCAGGCCGGCCTCGTTGATGTCGCAGGCCGAAATCAGGTCCACGTCCGGATAGGCCTTCACGATTTTCATCTGGGCCTGGGCGATGCTGCCCGCCCCGATGAATCCCATTCGCAGTTTCTTCGCGCTCATGTTGTCTTCCTGTTTCGGTTTGATGGTGTAAAAGGGATAATCATCCATGCCGCCCCGCCCTTTATCAAGAACTATTACGTTCCTTTTAGCAGGAGGCGTCTTGCCGCTTCGGGGGTGCAGGCTTCGATCGTCGCGGGGCTGCGGCGAAGCTGCTCCTGATCGAGGGTGACCAGGGTGGCGCCGAACAGTTCCGACACGGCCGCATAAATGGCGTCCGCGCCCCTCAGCGCATTTTCAACGGCCAGTTGCGCGCTTCTTTGCATAAGGGGCAGGTCCAGGGGGACGACGGTCAGGCGGGGCAGTGACGCAATCGAAAGGGCGTATTCCAGGGCGTCCTGGGCAGGCAGCCCGGCCCGGCGCAGGGCGGCGGCCGTTTCGACGGGGAGCAGGGCGGGTTCAATCAGGGGCGTGCCGCTTTTCCGGAGCGCAGCCAGCAGGTGCCGGGCCGACGAAAAACCGGGCTCTTCCGCCCTGCAGGCGGCGACAAAAACGCTGGCATCGATCGTCAAAAGAAAGGCCATTAACGCCTCATTTTATGAAGTTCATGGACGGCGGAGCGGGGGGAGGACGGATGGTTCGACAAGCGGGCGGCCAGCTTTTCAACCCGGTCCCAGGCATCCGGCGTCGGGAGGGCCGGCCTGTCCATTCCCTGCCAGCAGGGCGACAGAACCGCAACCGCCTTTCCGCGGCGGGTGATGGTGTAGGCTTCGCGGCTTTCGGCCAGATGACGGACCAGCTCCGACGCCTTTTTTTTCAATTCCCGGATGCCGATGTCTTTCATGCCCAAGAGACTACATGAGTGACTACATGGAATCAAGCTTCATCCACGGCCGGGGTTGGCGCACAGGGTGGGGTTGCGTGATGCGGGTTGCGCCGTTTCGGCCGCGGGTTGGCGCGCGAGATGGCTTCCGACTTACAGCCCGCCCAGGTAATAGGCCCTTCTTGTGACCCTGTCATCGGGCTTCCAGTGGGAACCCAGTCGCGCGCCGCCCAAGCGTGCTCGACAGAGCCGCGGGCGCGCGATGGCAAGTCGGGTGCGGCGTTCCGTCAGCCGGAATATGGCGAGGCGATTTTCCGATGATGAGGGGC
>CAXNFL010000045.1:0-11278 GCA_964201555.1 Kiritimatiellia bacterium | reverse complement strand
GGAAAAGTGGGCGAGCTGGCCTTCCAGGGAAGCTCCACCCTCAATGACAACAACGATGCGCTTATGCAAGCCGTGCAAAACGGTCTCTTTCCCCGCGGCATCACGGTGGGCGTGGCGCACGGCACGCGACTGGCCGCCGATGGTGCGCTGGAGACGGCCTTTCCCGCCCTGTTCAACGTGAATGCCGTCAAAAAAGACAGCAAGGTGCGGATTTTGTCCAACGTGCCGCTCCTGGCCCAGAACAATCAGGAGGCGAGCGTCAGCGTCGTCAACAACATCCCCATACTCAAGTCCACCATTCAGGGCGGCTCCGGAACGGCGCGCGACGTCATTCAGAATATCGACCGCATGGACGTGGGCATCAAGCTCAAGCTGACGCCGCACATCAATCCCGACGGTGAAGTGCGCATGTTGCTGAACCCCAGCATCGAGGCGGTGATCGACACGGGATCGGCCGACACGCCGTTCACGCCGACCATTGCCAAGCGCGACGTGATGACGACGGTAACGGTTCCGGACGGGCAGATCATCGTGTTGAGCGGGCTGATCCGAGAGGACCGGACGAAGGCGGTCCGGAAGATCCCGCTCCTGGGCGACATCCCCCTGATTGGCTTTCTTTTCCGCCGGACCGTGGATCTGACGGAGCGGACCAATTTGCTGATTTTTGTGAGACCCCGCCTGGTGGGCAAGGGTGGCGAGGCGGCCCTGAACGCCGATTTGGAAGCCCGTTCCGGCATCAGCTCCACGAATCAGCCGTCGCGCATTCCCGCGGAAAATTGGAATCCCTAGCGGAGGGCGGATGAGCGATCATGCGGAGAAAAAAAGCGCCCGGCATAAGGCTGAACTGGAGTCTGCCCAGGCGGTTGCCGTCCGCTATGGGCTTGATTTTCTTCCCGAGGTCCCTCCGGAAGCCCTGGATCCCGCCCTGGTTGCCCGGATTCCGGTCGATTGGGTGCGCACCCATGGCGTGATTCCCATTCGCCATGGCGGCGGGTTGGCGGTCCTCACGTCGGATCCCGGCCGCCCGGGCGTGCTGGACGATGTGGCCCGGCTGCTGGATGCCGATGTGATTCCGGTTGTGGCGGCTCCCAGCGTGATCGCCGCCTGCATCGAGCGGTGTTATTCCCGAAAGACCGGCTCGAGCGGCGCCTTGCTGGCCGATATGCGCGAGGCGGCCGGCGACGGACCGGCGACGGAGGCCGGGGCCGAGGACCTTTTACAGTCGTCCGCCCATGCGCCCATCACCCGCCTGGCGAATGCCATTCTTCTGGAGGCCGCCCGCGCCCGGGCCTCGGATATTCACTTTGAACCGTTTGAAGCCAGCCTCCGGGTGCGATTCCGCGTGGACGGCGTGCTGTTCGATCAGACCACGGTGCCCAAGAGCATGGAGCAGGCGCTGGTCTCGCGGCTGAAGGTCATGGGCCGGATGGATATTTCCGAACGGCGGCTGCCGCAGGATGGCATGGCCCGGGCCAAGGTGGGGGATCGCAAGATCGACATCCGCGTTTCCACCATTCCGGTGGCCGAGGGCGAACGGGTGGTGCTTCGCTTGCTGGACCGGGACACCTCCCTGATTCCGCTGACCGATCTCGGCATGCCCGACGAGGTGCGGACGCGCTTCGAGTCGCTCCTGCAGGAGGCGCACGGCCTGATCGTCTGCTCCGGTCCCACGGGAAGCGGCAAAACCACGACGCTTTATGCGGCCCTTCGCAAGCTGGACACGGGCCGCATGAACATCATGACCATCGAGGATCCGATCGAGTACCGCATTCCCGAGATCAGCCAGATGCAGGTGAAGCCGAAGATCGGGCTGACGTTCGCGGCCGGGCTGCGCCATTTGCTGCGGCAGGATCCGGATGTGGTGCTCGTCGGTGAAACCCGCGATTTGGAGACGGCGGAAATCGCCGTGCGCGCCTCGCTGACCGGTCATCTGGTCTTCACCACCCTGCATACGAACGATGCGCCGAGCTCCGTGCTGCGGTTGATGGATATGGGCATTGAGCCCTATCTGGCCGCCTCGGCGCTGCGGGGCGTCCTGGCCCAGCGCCTGGTTCGCGTGCTCTGTCCGCATTGCAAAACCGAGACCCATTGGGATGCGCGTGCTCTCCAGACCGCCGGCCCCGAAGCGGAGGCCCTGCGCAAGCGCGAGCGGCTTCCGGCGGCGGCGGGGTGTCCCATGTGCAGGGATGGCTACAAGGGCCGGATGGGACTTTTCGAATTGATGACGCTCGACGGCGACCTGGCGGAGGAAGTGCGGCGGGGCGCCGGCGATCTGAGCCGCTTGCGTGCGCTCGCGGAAGCGCATGGGATGCGCACGCTGATGCGGGACGGTCTGTCCAAGGTCCTGGAGGGCCGCACCACGCTGGACGAAGTGTGGCGATCCGTGGGCAAGCTGTCTTGAGGGAGAGACTTTGAGGACGTTTCGCTACAGCGGATTTGACCGGGAGGGCCGTTCGCGGACCGGCGTGATTGAGGCGTCCGACCCCAAGGAGGCGCGCGTTCTGCTGAGCAAGCAGGGAATTCTTCCCGAACACATCGCCGATGTGGAAGCGGGAGGGACGGCCGGCTCGCGAGCTTTCAATTTGGAAGAGCGGGCCATTTTATACAGGGAGCTATCGACTCTTCTTAAGGCAGGCGTCCCGCTTTTGCCGGCCATGCAATCACTGGCCTCCATGCCGGAGTTCCTCCGCTCCCAGCTGAGGCTGGCGGCCGCGCGCGACCGCATCCGCGAGGGGGCGGGGCTGGGGGAATCGCTGGATCATGCGGGGCTGGGCCTGGATCCTTTTGAACGGGCGGCCATTGATGCCGGCATGCGGGCCGGCGTCATGGAGGAGAGCCTGGATCGCCTGGCCCAGTATCTCCAGGAGCAGCAGGAGCTCCGCGCCAAGATCGGCGCCGCGCTGACCTATCCCGTCGTGATTCTCGTCTTTTCGCTCATCGTGGCGGTGGTCATGCTGGGTTTCGTCCTGCCCAGTTCGCTGGCCATGATCCGGCGCAGCGGCATCGCAACCGAGTTGCCGGCCATCACGCGTTTCATGTTGTCGCTGCGTAGCACGGGACTCTGGCTGGCGCCGCTTTTGGTCGGCGTCGGGGCGCTGCTGGGGTGGGGGATTCGGCGGAAAATCAGGGCGGATGCCTCCTTCCGGGTGACGCTTGACCGGATGGCTTTCCGGGTGCCGTTGATCGGACGCGGCTACCTGTTGCTGGTTAATCTCCGGTTTGCCCGCACCTTTGCCATGGTCTTCCGCGGTGGCGTGGCGGCGGAGGAGGGGCTGGCCATGGCGGGGCGCGCCTGCGGGTCGGCCTGGGTGGAGCAGCGCAGCCGCGAGGAGGGCGAAGCGGTGAAGCACGGCAGCAGCCTGGCCGATGCCGTTCGCCGGATTCCGCCGCTGGAGCCGTTCCTGCCCTCGTGGATACAGACGGGCGAGACGTCGGGCTCGCTGGCCGAGATGCTCGATCACGCCGCGAACCGGATCCAGCAGCAGTGGAACCGGCACACCACGCGCCTGCTGGGACTGCTGGAGCCGGCGCTCATTCTCATGGTGGGCGGCCTTGTCTTCCTGGTCGTGTTGGCCATCATTCTTCCGCTGATCCGCATGAATAGCGGCCTATTGGAGTAACCATGTCTATCTGGAAAACAATCGCCACGCCGGAACTTCTCAAGGAGCTATCCAAGAACACCATGATGGAACATCTTGGGATTGAATATCTGGAAGTCGGCGAGGATTTCCTCAAGGCCCGGATGCCGGTTGATCGGCGGACCCATCAGCCGTACGGGATTCTTCATGGCGGGGCCTCCGTGGTCCTGGCGGAAACGCTGGGCAGTCTTGGCGCCTATTTGTGCGTGGATCCGGAGCGGAAAAAAGCGGTCGGTCTGGAAATTAATGCCAATCACTTGCGCCCGGTATCGGAAGGATGGGTGACGGGAGTCGCGAAGCCGATCCACATCGGGAGGAGCACGCAACTCTGGGAGATCCGGATTTTCAACGATCAGCAGAAACTGGTGTGCATTTCACGGCATACAGTTGCTGTGATTGATAAGTGACGGCGGTTCCGTGTTTGCAGTCTTGCTTACGGAAGAGATTCTGAAATGGCTTTCCGTTTACTGAACCGCACGTAGCTTGTATATCCCGCCTGTTTCGCCAGGGCGACGGCCCGTTCAAAGTCGCATCCGACTTCGTTCGGCGCATGGGCATCAGAGCCGAACAGGATCGGGATGTTGCGCTCCCGCATCAATGTCAGGATGGACAAGGACGGGTAGATTTCCTTCACCGGCTTGCGCAGGCCGCCGGTGTTCAGCTCCATGGCCATGCCGGAGGCGGCGATCAGATCGAGCACCGGGCGCACCTTGTTCAGCATGATCGCTTCCGGGAGGCGGTGGCCGAACTTCTTCGGGAGGTCGAAATGGGACAGGGCGTCGAAGCATTTCATATCCACTAGTTTCTTCACCAGTGCCAGATAGTCGTCCCATACGGCGCTGATGTCGGCCTTTTCCCAGCGGGGCAGGGTGGCCGGGTTATCGAAGCCCCAATCGCCGATGAAATGGACGGAGCCCATGACCAGCTCGAACGGTGTTTTTTCGAGAAAGGCAGGCAGGTAGTCTTCGCAGCCGGGATGGTAATCCGCTTCAATGCCGAGTTTCACAAAACCCGGGAACGCGTTTACGGCTTCGCCTACCCAGTCGAGGTAGTGGGGGAACTCATCCGCGTCCATGCGGGAGGAGGCGTCGTAGCCGCCCGGGGCGGGCACGTGATCGGTGATGCAGATTTCTTGCAGCCCCCGGGCCTTGGCGGTGCGGGCGTAGTCGAGAGGCCTGCCTTCCGCATGGTGGCAAAGCGCCGTATGAGTGTGGGTGTCGGCGGGCAGTGTGGTGCTCATTGGGATTCAATCTACCTGATCAGGCTGATGCTGTGAAGCCAATCCTTGCATTTACGGCGTGACTTGCGCAAACTGAAGGAATGAGTGGAAAATGTGCCATTCCGGGGCTTAGCCGGGAAGAATTGAAGAATGCCATCAAGGAAATGGGGCTTCCGGGCTTTCGCGCCGACCAGCTTTGGCGCTGGGTCCAGGTGCAGGTGGCGGGGGAATGGTCGAGCATGACCAACCTGGGGCCCGCCCTCCAGGCCCGGCTGGCTGAGGCTTTCGAGCTGAACCCGACGCGGCTCGAGAAAACCCATCAAGATGCGTCCGGCACGATCAAGCTGCTGCTGACGCTGGCTGACGGGGAGTCGATTGAGACGGTGCTGATTCCCTCGGAAGATCGCCGCACCGTGTGCGTCTCCTCCCAGGTCGGCTGCAAGTACAATTGCGCCTTTTGCGCCAGCGGCAAGGGAGGCTTTCGCCGGAATCTGGAGACGGCCGAGATTGTCGACCAGGTCCGGCAGGCGGCCCGCTACTGGAAAGAGCGGGTCAGCAACGTTGTTTTCATGGGGATTGGCGAGCCGTTCGACAACTATGACGCCGTGCTGAAAGCCGTGCGCATCCTGAACGATCCGGAGGGGCTCGGCATCGGCGCGCGGCGCATGACCATCAGCACGGCCGGCGTGATCCCCGGCATTCAACGACTGCCGGGCGAAAACATCCAGGTGGAGCTGTCGGTTTCGCTGCATTCGCCTGACAATGATCTTCGCACGAAGCTGATGCCGGTGAACCGTAAATATCCGCTGCCCGAGCTGATTGCGGCCTGCGCGGCTTACACCCGAGAGACCAAGCGGATCATCACCTTCGAGTATACGCTGATCCGGGGGGTGAACGATTCCAAGGAGCAGGCGCTCGCGCTGGCGGGCCTGTTGAAGTCGTTCCTGTGCCGGGTTAATTTGATTCCGCTCAGTCCGGTTCCCGAGTATCCGCACACGGGCCCTCTTCCGGAAACGCTCGATCTGTTTCTTGAGACACTCAATCGGCAGGGCATCAACGCCACCTGCCGGTTTTCGCGAGGCAAAGGCGTGAATGCGGCTTGTGGTCAGCTTCGGCTGGGCGCGCTCCGGGAAAAGGACCAGGATGAAGGGTGACACACGCAACCGGGCGGCCCGGGTGATTTTGAAGTGGATGGAAGAGGGACTTTTCCCCGACCGTCTCATGGCCGACGAAAAGTCGGACCGGCCCTTCCTGATGGAAGTTTCCTACGGGGCCATCAAGTGGAAGCGCCAGCTGGATTGGCTGATGAAGCGGCTGGCCAATCGCGAGCCGGAGCCGGTGGTCCAGGCGCACCTTCTGGCGGCGCTTTACCAGGTCTTCCACATGAATACGGTCGAGCCGTATGCCTTGGTGGACGAGACGGTGGAGGCGGTGAAGTCGGCGCGCGGCAAAGCCGGGGCCGGCTTTGTGAACGCCATTTTGAGGCGCGCCCTTCGCGAGAAGGAGGCGCTGCTGAAGGAGCTGGAGACGGCCCCTATTGCCGTGAGAGAATCGCATTCCGACGAGTTAGTGGATCGCTGGACGCGCGTGTATGGCGCGGAGCGAACGGCCGCCATCCTGGCGTGGGATAACGCGCGGCCCTCCGTGACCGTGCGAATCCAGTCCAGCCGCGTGAAGGCCGAGGAGCTCAAGGAACGCTGGACGCGGGAAGGAGTCTCCTTTGAAGCCCACACCGCCTTTCCGGACCGTTGTCTGGTTCTGGGAAAAGGGGTGGATGTGACGAAGTTGCCGGGCTGGGCGGAGGGGTGGGTGACGGTGCAGGATGCGTCGACGCTCCTGGCGGTTGAGCTGCTCAATCCGCTCGCCGGCATGCGGATCCTGGATGCGTGCGCTGCGCCGGGCGGCAAGCTGTCTGACATTGTGGATCGGGTGGGAAGCGAAGGCGTCGTGGCGCTGGATGCCAGCAAGGCCCGGTTGGATCTGGTGAAGGAAAACCTGGAGCGGTTGGGCGCCGGGTCGGTGACGGTGATGGCCGGTGATCTGGCGAAGCCGGAAACGGGGCGGAAGCTGCTCGCGGCCGGATTATTTGACCGGATACTGGTGGATGCGCCCTGCACGAACACGGGCGTCTTGCGCCGCCGGGCGGACGCCCGCTGGCGGTTCGAGTCGAACTCTTCCGCGGAAATGGCCAAGGTTCAGGAGCGCCTTCTTTCAGCGGCTTCGGCGTTGCTCAAACCCGGCGGACGGCTGGTTTACAGCACCTGCAGTATTGAGCCCGAGGAGGATGGGGAGCTTGTGCGGATCTGGCTGGAGAAGAGCAAGGGGTGGAAGAAGCTGACCGAAACGCTCTGGCTGCCCGGAGAGCATGACGCGGATGGCGCCTATGCGGCCGCGCTGACATTCGATTGATGGCTATTCCCAGACGTAATCCCGTTCCGTTGGCGTCTTTTCCGCCGTCGGAGTGGTCAGCTTGGTTCTGGGCCAGGAGATGTACCGGTTGAAATGGGGCGGCCCTTCCATGACCAGGGGAACCCAGGCCCGCAGGGCGTTGGGAGGCGGCTTGGGCGGCATCGGCTTCAGGGTGGGGAGGGCCGTGGCCGCGACCGCCTCATGAGTCGGCGGGAGGAGGGCTCCCGTATCGATGGAGGAGGGCGGTGTGTCGCGGGCTGCTTGTAGGGACGCATCGCGCTCCCGGCGTTCTGTCCGTTTGCGGATGATTCTCACCCAGGAAAAGACGGAATAGGACAGGCCGAGAATCCCGGAGCCGATGACAAACAGGGTAAACATGGAAGCTTCAACGATCATGGATGGGTTTGGCCTGATAAGGGATCGCGATTTGGCCGTTCCGATTTGAGCTCATCGATGGCTTGGAGAATAAGGCGCCGGTTGATCCTCTGGGCTTTCATGGAGTACCCCAGCATGAGCGCCACATCGCAGATGTTGTTGATGGACCGGGGAAGGCCTCCCGAGGAGGAGGCGATCTCGGAGAGCGTGTCCGGTTCGAACACCCCGATTTCCCCGCCGGCTGCCCGCATCCGGTTTGCCACGTAATCGGCGGTTTGCCGGAGGTCCAGCGGTTCGAGGTGCCACACGAGCGACAGGCGCTGGCGGAGCGCCGCGTCTTTCTGGATCATTTTCTCGAACAGCACGTGACCGGCCAGAATCAGGGTGAAGGCGGAGGCTTCGGGCCGCCCGAGGGCGTCGGATGTGCGGAAATTGGTCAGCCGATGGAGCAGTTCAAACGTTTCCGGATCCTTGATCAATTGGGCTTCGTCGATGGCCAGCGTGGTGTGGCGGAATCCGCCCTGGGGATCGGCGATCAACGCCCGTATGTTTTCCAGGGCGGTTCCAATGTCATGGTAGGGCAGGTCGATGTGCAAGGCGCTCTGGAGTTGGCGGGCCAGTCCTGAAGCGCCGCCGTGAGGAACGTCGAATTGGATAAACCGGGTTCGGGCCGCGACCGTATCGTTCCGGGCCAGCAGTTCGAGGATCATGGACTTTCCTGAGCCGTACGTTCCGACCAGAATCGCGCCCAGCCTGCGGCCTTGAATGGCGAAAATGAGCCTTGCCAGACCTTCCTGGTGTTGTTCCGAGAGGTAGGTGAAGCTCGAGTTCGCCACGTTCTGAAAGGGCTGCTGTTTTAATTTCCAGTGATCGAGATACATGGCTACCTTTTGATGGAAACTCCGAATCGGGTCGTCCGGTCGGGCTCGCGAGTTTCAGCCCCGAAGACAGCCGAAGCGAACCGGGCCCGCTCGTTATTCCCGTCGGGAGTCGTGGGCTGTCCAACCGGCAACCCGTTTGCGGCGCACGCGCCTCGGGAGGGAACGATCACATACGGGGTCGGCGCAGCGGACGGCTCATCCCCGATGTATTTCGAGGTGTTCCACACGCGCTCCCCGGTTTCCAGGGAGAGTGAAAGCTTGACAGAAACGGGGACAACGGCTTCCAGCGCGTTTACCAGTCGGAGGGCCAGGGGCGAGACCGGACGCGGCGCGATCAGCAGCGTTGTGCATTTCAGCCGTTCAAAGGCCCGAATCAGGGAAAATGTGGATTCCGCCATTTCTTCCGGGTTCTGGGGCATGGCCCAGGGGAGCACGGTATCCAGGACCACCCGCTGAATGCCGTTTGAACTGACGATCTGCTGCAGATCGAGAAACCCTTCCGGCGGGAGGAAAGAGGGAAGCTGCGAGTCGCGATCCGGAAGGAAGTCCGCATATTCCAGAACAGTCAACTGGCCGGTTTCGAGGAACTTTTCAAGGCCTTTGTATTGAGAGCAGGTCCATTGAACCGTGTCAACGGCGCGGTGAATGGAGAGCAGCAGGCTGCGCTCCTCCGGCAGACCCTTGAGCAGGAACTGCAACCCGACGGCCGATTTTCCGCTTTCGGAGGGGCCCGAGAGAAGCCAGCAACGATTTTCGAAAACACCCCCATAGCGGGCGTCGAAAAAGTCGACTCCGGTTAAAATTTTCCTGGTTTGCGTGGCCGTCATAAGAAGCTTGTGATCCGTTAATTTATCCTACAATATCCAGCTAAATGAGGGAAAAGTCAAGATCGGATGGCGATTGACAGTGCAGGGCGGGCTCAATAGGATAGGCTAAATCGATTTTTCAGGAGAGATGATGAACATCCGATATTTTCCGCTTTTATTGACTTCTGTGGTTTCCGCATTTGTCCTCTGCGGATGTGAAGTGACCTCCAAGAGCCATGCGGTAAGCATTGATCCCGACAGCGCCACCCTGCATAAAGGGCAGTCGGTCGGGTTGCATGCCACCGGGGGTGATGATTATACCTGGAGCTTGTCGGATCGGACGCTGGGCACGCTCAGTTCTTCGCATGGCGCAAACGTGGTTTATACCAGCATCGTTGCGCCTCCCGTCGGCTCGCCGGTGGTGCAGACGGTTACGGTGACGGCTGATCTGGGCCTGAGCGGGACGACCAATTCGGTGATTACCGAGCAGACGGCCACGGCGTTCATCACCCATGTCAGCGGCGTGGTGCGCACTAACACGGACACTTCCACGGTTACCGTCTTCCCGGCCACCGCCACGCTTGTTTTCGGGGAATCCGCGGCCTTCCAGGCATTCGGGGATACGGCTTACAGCTGGACCCTGGAAACGCCGGCGTGGGGCGTGCTGTCGCGCTCCAGCGGCGGCGAAGTGACCTACACCAGCCAATATTCGCCTCCGGTTGGAAAAGCGGTGGTGCAGAGAATCACGGTGCTGGGAAGCAATGGCGGAATCGGCAGGATTTTCGTGACGCAAACCGCCATCGTGTTGCAGCTGATCCCCGACACGGCGCAAGTGAGCAAGAAGAACGATTACGCGGAGTTCGTTGTCACGGGCGGCGGCCAATATGCCTGGGCCCTTTCCCAGCCCACGTGGGGGACGCTGTCCGCCCAGTCCGGAGACTCGGTGACGTATACCTGCCTGCACACCAACAGCACGGCCTCGGTCGAGTTGCAAACCATTACGGTGACCGATGTTTCGGGCGCCACGGTCAAGGGCACCATCTACCATATGCCTCAGTAATTCAGGGCTGAAAAGGATTGTCAGCGTTGCCTTCTTGTGATAACTAGTTCTTTTTGCATCAGCGGTACTCCAAATGATTGTTCCTGTCAACTCCAGCGACAAGGAAGTAGAACATGAAGGATATTGCAGTCTCCGATGTTAGAACGTTTGTCCTGTTGGGTCATAACGGTAGCGGCAAGACGTCGCTGGTCGATGCGATCCTGTTCAAGACAGGCGTGAACGACCGTCTGGGATCCGTTGCCGCCAAGAGCAGCATGGCGGATTACACGGACGAGGAGAAGGATCGGGGTTTCACCATTCACGTGAAGCCTTTCAACGCGATTTACAAGAGCAAATCCGGGAAAAAAACCCAGCTGGTGTTTGTCGACACCCCCGGTGTGGCCGACTTCTTCGGCCAGGTCATTATGGGCACCAGCGTGGTGGAGTCGGCCCTGCTCGTGATCGACGGACTGGCCGGCGTGCAGGTGGGCTCGACGCGCGCCTGGAAGCGTTGCGAGGACATGCAGCTGCCCCGCGGCATTGTGGTGACAGGCCTGGACCGGGAGAACGCCTCGTTTATCAAGACCGTGGAAGCCATCCAGGCCGCCTGGGGCACCCGGTGTCTGCCGGTGCAGTATCCCGCGGAAGGCAACAAAGGCGTGGTCGACGTCGTGACGGGCACCGCGCCCGCCGGCCTGGCCGAGGTCATGGAGGCCACCAAGATGAGCCTCATGGAGGCGGTGGCCGAGGGCGATGACGCGTTGCTGGAAAAATACCTGGGCGGCCAGGCTCTGACGCCTGAAGAAGTGACCAAGGGGATGTCCAAGGCCGTCCTGGGCGGCAAACTCGTTCCGATTTTCGCCTGTGCGCCGCACAAGGACATGGGCGTGAGCGAGCTGCTGGAGGGCATC
>CAXNFL010000044.1:0-11281 GCA_964201555.1 Kiritimatiellia bacterium | reverse complement strand
GGCCGGCAGTTCAACGGCGTACTCGACTATGTGGGCGCAACCATGAACGAGCAGACACGGACGGTGAAAGTGCGAGCCACCGTCCGGAATCCCGACTTGGAACTGAGGCCGGGGATGTTCTGCGAAGCGGCCATTTCCCTCGGCAATGGCCAAGCGGAAGAGGTTTTGACGGTGCCGCGAACAGCCGTATTTTCCGATGAGGGAAAGTCCTTTGTTTTCAAGTATTGGAAGGATGACTTTTTTGTCAGGCAAGATGTACGCAAGGGGCGCGAGTTCTCCGATTTGGTGGAGATCACCGAAGGCGTGCAAGCCGGGGAAACCATCGTAACGGACGGGGCCTTCCTGCTTAAGTCGGATGTGTTGCGTGAGAAAATGGGCGCCGGCTGCGCTGATTAAGGGAAGGACTATTCCATGTTCGATACGCTTATACGTTTTGTTTTGCGCCAGCGGATGCTAGTCGTACTGGGGACGCTCATCGTGGCCGCCGGCGGGCTGTTTGCCTGGAAGACCCTCCCGGTCGACGCGTTCCCCGACACCACCAATGTCCAGGTGATGATTCTCACCGATGCGCCGGGCCTGGCCCCTCTCGACGTGGAGCAGCAAATCACCGCCCCGATCGAGCTGGCGATGCAAGGCCTTCCAAGGGTGGTCCAGGTGCGCTCCTTGTCCAAGGCGGCGCTTTCGCAGGTCATCATCATGCTGGAAGACGGCGTGGACCTCTACTTCGCCAGACAACTGGTGTTTCAGCGGTTGCAGTCGGCCAAAGAACAACTGCCCGGCTGGGCCGAGCCGGAGATGGGCCCCATCAGCACGGGGCTTGGCGAAATCTATCAATATACACTGGAAAGCGAGGTGCACACGCCGATGGAGCTGCGCACCCTTCAGGACTGGACGATCGCCCCGCAACTACGGGCCATTCCCGGCGTCAACGAAGTCAACAGCTTTGGCGGGTTCGTCAAACAGTACCATGTCCTCGTGAACCAAAATCGCCTTCAGAAGTACGGGATTGCGTTAACGGCCGTATTGGAGGCCATCGAACGCAACAATGCGAACGCGGGCGGCAACTTCCTCGTGCGCGGCTGGGAGCAGGCTTACGTGAGGAGTCTGGGGCTGATTCAAGGGGTCGAGGACATCGAGAGCATCGTGCTTGAAGCCAAAGATGGATCGCCGGTCTTTTTGCGCGATGTGGCGGATGTCCGCATCGGGCCCGAAACCCGTCAGGGGGCGGTGACGCGAGACGGGAAAGGGGAGGCCGTGGCCGGCATGACCATCATGCTCAAGGACGAGAACTCGAAGCGGGTGGTCGATGCGGTGAAGAAGGCGATTCCGAACATACAGGCCGGCTTGCCTAAAGGCGTCCGGATTAACACCTTCTATGACCGAACGGCGCTCATCCAGGACTGTATTCGAACAGTGGGAAACGCCCTCTGGCAGGGCGGGTTGTTGGTCGTTATCGTTCTGTTCCTGTTTCTTGGAAATCTGCGCGCGGCCTTGATTGTTGCGCTTTCCTTGCCGCTGACGGCGTTCATTGCATTCATGCTGATGGGCTCGCAGGGCGTGACCGCTAACCTGATGAGCCTGGGCGGCCTGGCCATTGCGCTGGGCATGATTGTGGACGCGTCCATCGTCGTCTGCGAAAACATTGCGCGGCACCTTTCCGAAAAGAAGGGCAGCGGGATGTCGAGAGTGGAAACCATCTACGAGGCGGTTCGCGAAGTGGCCCGCCCGGTTGTCTTCGCTATTTTGATCATCATCATTGTCTTCCTCCCGCTATTCTCGCTTCAGCAAATGGAAGGCAAGATGTTTCGCCCGTTGGCGCTGACCATGTGTTTTGCGATGGCCGGCTCCCTGCTGGTGTCCTTGACCATTGTCCCGGTGCTGTGTTCGTTCTTTATGCACGGACAAAGCGAAGGGCGGGATAACGCGGTCATCCGCTGGGTCAAGCGTGCGTATCTTCCGGTGCTCGCTTTCGCCCTGCGGCGGCCAAAGACCCTTGTGGCCATGGCCGGTGCGCTGCTCGCGGGCTCCTTGGCGCTGGTGCCGGGGCTGGGCGTGGAATTTCTTCCGCAGCTGGACGAAGGGGCCATTGCCATCAACGTGGTGCGGCTGCCTTCCGCCTCACTCGACGGCTCGGTCGCGGTGGGGACGGAGATAGAACGCCGCCTACTCGCGCGCTTTCCGGAGATTCGGACGGTTGTCACCAAAACCGGGCGGGCCGAGATATCCGAGGACCCCATGGGGCCGGAGCAGAACGATGTGGTCATCATGCTTCATCCGAAGAGCGAGTGGAAGCGCCACCGCTCCAAGCCGGAACTCGTGGAGGAGATTCAGAAGGAACTGGGGGCCATCCCGGGGATTCGCATGTCGTTTTCCCAGCCCATTGCCTTGCGTGTGAACGAGTTGATTTCCGGAATCAAGAGCGACCTGGCGATCAAGTTCTTTGGGCAGGACCTGGAAATCCTGCGGGAGAACGCGAATCGCGCGGCGGCGCTCATGAAAGGCATTCCAGGTGCCGAGGATGTGAAGGTCGAGCAAGTTTCGGGCTTCGCACAGGTGGAAATCGTGGTGGACCGCAAGGCCATCGCCCGTCATAAAATCAACATCTCCGACATCAACGAGATCATCGAGACTGCGGTGGGCGGTAAAGTCGCCTCGACGGTCGTTGAGGCGCAGAAACGCTTCGCGGTCTTGGTCCGCTTTCCTGTTGAATTGCGGCGCGATATTCCGGAGCTCGAGCGGCTTCTTGTGCCGTCCCCCGAAGGAGCCCATATTCCGTTGGGTGAGCTTGCGCGGATAAGGGAGGTCGAGTCACCGGCGCAAATCAGCGGGAAAATGGAATGCGCCGGGTGGTGGTCGAGTGTAACATCCGGGGCCGCGACATGGGCAGTTTCGTTGCGGAAGTCCGCAACGCGATTCAACCCGTGGTCACGACGATGCCCGACGGCTACTTCGCCAACTATGGCGGTCAGTTCGAAAATCAGCAACGGGCCATGCGGCGATTGGCTATCGTGGTCCCGGCCTCGATCCTGCTGATCTTCCTGATGCTGTTCTCGGCGTTCAACTCCATGAAGAGCGCCTTGCTGGTTCTGGTGAATCTGCCCTTTGCGCTGATCGGGGGTATTCTTATCATCGTCCTGTTGAAAATCCCGCTCAGTGTGTCCGCGGCCATCGGGTTCATTGCGCTGTTTGGCATCGCGGTCGAGAACGGCATGTTGCTCGTCTCTTTCTTCGACCAGTTACGCCGGGAGGGACTGAGTCCCGAGGAAGCCGTTCGACGCGGTTGCGAACTGCGCTTGCGACCGCTCTTGATGACGGCCATGACGACGCTATTGGGATTGTTTCCGTTGATCTGGGCCACGGGAAGCGGGTCCGAAATTCAGCGCCCCTTGGCGGCCGTCGTCCTCGGCGGCATGGCCTCGGCCATGTTGTTAACGCTGATTGTCCTGCCGGCTCTGTACTATCTGGTCGAACGGCGGGGGGCTGCTACCGCGCCGAGTAGATCAGGTAGAGTCCGCCCAGAAGGACCAGCATGCCGCAGACCTTCTTGAGGATAATGGCGCCCCTGGACTTCTCGTTCCAGTCAAGGTAGTGCTGGACCACCTCCGTGAAGGTGCCCGCCAGCACGATCACCGAGCAGTGGCCCAGTCCGTAAGACACCAGCAGGAGGATGCCATAGGGAAGGTTGGTCGAGGCCAGGCGGAATGACACCGCCAGCATGGGCGCCATGTAGGCGAAGGTGCAGGGGCCGAGCGCAATGCCAAACACCAGGCCCAGGATCAGCGCCGCCAGCAGCCCTTTGCGCTTCATGCCGGGCTGGGCGGCATCCGGAAGGGGCAGGCGGATGACGTCGAGCAGATACAATCCGACCGCAAAAAAGATCACAGCCACCCCGTAGTTGCCCCAGCGCCCTACATCGCCCAACATCCTTCCGGCCGCCGCGGTGATGGCGCCGATCACGCCAATGGTGATCAGGATGCCCACCGAGAAGAGGAGCGAGAGGGTGAACGCCCGCCTCGTCGTGATCGGGCCTTGCTGGTCAACAAATCCCACAATCAGGGGGATGCTGGCCAAATGGCAGGGGCTCAGCAGGATGCTGAGCACGCCCCAGACAAACGCGGCGCCCAGCGCCAGCCCGGCCGAGCCCTCGACGGCGCGTGAAAGGAATGTAAATAGCTGCTCCATGGGGGATCGCCTTTAATTCGCAAGGTCGACGCTGAACTCCTTCCACTTCACCAAAATGTCGTCCCTGCTGTAGAATCCTTCATGGCGGAATAATTCTTTGCCGGCCGCATCGTAGAAGATCTGTGTGGGGATCACGCTGATTCCATATTTCTTGCCGGCCTCCGGGTTTTCCCACACGTCAATGAATTGGACGTCCAGCTTTCCGGCATAAGTCTTTTTCAGGTCTTCCAGAATCGGCGCCATCATCTTGCACGGGATGCACTTTCCGGCTCCCAGATCCACCAGGCGGGGCATGGCTGTTGCCTGACCGGCTGCTGCCGGCGCGACGGTAGGGGTAGTCGCCGCCGGAGTGCTCGGCAAGCAATCCTTCTTCCCGGCGTTTTTGACGATTACCACCCCCGCAATCGCCAGGGCCAGGACGATCCAGATCCATTTACCCGGCCCGCCGCAACAGTTTCCGCCGCCACACCCACAGGTGGAGCCCGCGATCTTCTTTTCGCTATCGGTTGACATGGTTGTCCTTATCGATCCCGTTTACTTAAGCCAAGAACTTTTTGATATCGTCCGCGCTCAACACCTTGCCGGCGCTCCTGACCTTGCCGTCCACCACCAGCGCGGGCGTGGTCATGACGCCGAATTTCATGATGTCGGCGATCTTGTCGACTTTCACGATCTCCGCCTCAACGCGCAGCGCCTTGACGGCGGCCTCGGCGTTGGCCATCAGCGTCTTGCACTTGGGGCATCCTGTACCGAGGATCTGGATTTTTTTCATGCACTCTCCATTCCGGTTACATCACCACATTGAACAAATATCCGACCGCGATGATTCCCATCGCAACGACGCCGAAGAACACGGCGAGCAGCCGGGGCTTGAGGACTTTGCGGAGGATGATCGCCTCCGGCAGGGAAAGGGCGATTACCGCCATCATGAACGCCAGAACAGTGCCGAGCGCCGCGCCTTTGCCAAGCAGCGCCTGGACGATCGGGATGATGCCGGCGGCGTTGGAGTACATCGGCACGCCGATGAGCACCGCCAGCGGGACCGACCACCACGCGCCTTTTCCCATGATGGAAGCCATGAAGTTCTCAGGCACGTAGCCGTGAATGCCGGCGCCCACGCCGATGCCGATCAGGACATAGATCCACACGCGGCCGACAATGTCCTTCACCGCGTCGAGGCCGAGGTGGATGCGCGCGGGCCCATCCAGGGCTTCCTCTTCGCCGGCATCGCCCACTTTCGTTTCGAAGACCCAGTCTTCGACATGTTTTTCCATCCGCAGCTTGCCGATGATCCATCCGGACAGGATGGCGACGGCCAACCCCATGCCCAGATAAATCGCCGCCACCTTCCAGCCGAACAATCCGAATAACAGCACCAGCGCCACCTCGTTCACCATCGGCGATGAAACCAGGAAAGAGAACGTCACGCCCAGCGGCACCCCGGTTGTGACGAAGCCGATGAACAAGGGAACGGCCGAGCAGGAGCAGAAGGGCGTGACGATGCCCAGCAGCGCGGCCAGGACATTGCCGGCCGACTCGCTTTTTCCGGAGAGGATCCGCCGCGTGCGCTCCGGGGTGAAGAACGAGCGGATGATGCCCACGCCGAAGACGACCAGGGCCAGCAGCATCAGCACCTTGGGCGATTCAAAAACGAAAAACTCGACGGCCGCGGCCAGGTGAGAGCCGGGCTGAAGCCCGAGCGCCGCATAGGTGGCCCAGGTGGCAAGCGGCGCGAGGCTGCGATACACCAGCCACCAGAGGGCGAGCCCCGCGATTCCCCAGGAATAATATTTAGTCATGGATTTCATCTGTAGCGGGGCGGCCTCACCCTGCCTTGAGCAGGCGGGATTGACGGTTGGCGTGATTCTTCACAACCTCGATGGCGCACGAGAACGCCTTGAGGATGCACGGGGTTTCGAGGTGGTAAAAGATTTTGAGCCCCTCGCGGCGGTCGCTCAGGATCCCCGCCTTTTTCAGGATGGCCAGATGGCGCGACAGGCCGGACTGGTCGATGTCCGCCAGGGCGTTCAGCTCGCAGACGCACCGGTCGCCCCCGGTCAGGGCATCCACAACCAGCACCCGGACCGGATGGGCCAGGGCCTTGAGGATGTCCGCCCGCAACTCAGCCTGTTCGTAATTCATGACTACAGTATATGCGAATATGCGCATATACACAAGTCTATTTTGAAGCGCAATACGTTGTCACCGGGGGCGTTCCGGTTCAGGCGGTTGGGATTCGGTCGCGATGGGCAGCTCCGGGCGGGCGGCCCATTCGGTCCAGCCCGCGTCATACCAGCGCACCTTGGGGTAGCCCAGCAGGTGCTTCAGCACGAAGAAGGTCTGGCTGGCCTGGTGGCCGGTGCGGCAGTGCACGATCACTTCCGTGTTGGTAGAGGGAATGAGGCGACCGTAGGCGGCGGCGAGTTCTTCCGTCGGCTTGAAGGTGACGACCTTGTTTGAGCGGACGACGACATCTTCGGAGAAGGGACGGTTGATCGCGCCTGGAATATGGCCGGCCCGGGCTTCATCGGATTTCTTTCCGGTATAGAAGTCCGCCGGCCGCACATCAATAATCACGATGCCCGGTTTCCCAAGCGAGGCGGACACGGCTTGAAAATCCGCCGTGAAAGCATGGTCATCTGTTTTCGCCGGATATTTCGATTCCGTCACGACAGGTAACGCGGCGCTTACGGGCTTGCCATCTTGTCCCCATTTTGCAAATCCGCCATTCAGGACGGCAAAGTCGGCGTGTCCCAACCGCTCGAATGCCAGGCCGGCCAGGGTGGCGTCGTAGAGCTTGTCGCCGGAGACGAGAATGACGCTGTCGGAGGGGCGGAGCCCCAGGAGCGAGAATTGGGCCGCCAGCATGGGCGGGGGCAGGAGCATGGACGGCACCCCCTTGATGTTGCCGCGAAGGCTTTCCACATTGAGGCTGAGCGAACCCGGAATGTGCGAGGCGTTGTATTCCGGCTGGGGCCGCAGATCAATGATCTTCAGGCCGGGCATGGCGAGGCTGGCCGCCACCCAGTCGGTTTCGACGACATGCGGGCCCAGGGTCTTGGAAGGCGTCTGAGCGGTCCCGGGTTTGTTGGAAATCACGGGTGCCGCGAGGAAGTAGGCCCGCCACGCATTTACGCGGCCGGCATCGACCGGCGTCAAGGGCTCGGGCCTCAACGACACGGGTTTCAGGCAGCGGTCCCTGAAACCCTGCAGTCCATCCGTCAGCAGGCAGGCGTTTCCGAAGCCCAGCCGCTGGAGCGAGTCGCGGGCCTGGGCGGGGTGGGTCATTCCATTTGAATAAAGAACGATCAGTCCCTTGTTTTTGGAAGGCAGAAGCGTCTCCGCCAGTTGAGCGATCGGCACGTTGAGGGAGCCGCGAATGTGGAAGGCGGCGAACTCGCCGGCGGGCCGCACGTCCACGACAACGAGGTCCGGTTCGCCGGCCGTGAGCCGGTCGGCCAGCTCCTCGGGCTCGATGTGGTCGCGGGCTTGCTCCACCTTGGCCATCAGCGCCTTCTCCTCCCCATCAAAGAGAGGGGCCGGGTTTGACGACTTTTCCGACGCTCCCGCGCGTGCGGGAGTCAGGACGAACAACCCGGCGGCGGCTGTCACGAGAATCAGGCTGAAGGCTTTCAGGAACGGCGAGCCCAGGTAGGGGGACCGGCCTGTGCGTGTTTTTTCAGCCCACTCCGAAAGCCAGAAGGCCGACACGCCCACCCCCGTGAAGGCGAGGATGAATCCGTTGCGCGAGATCCCCAGCGAGTCGTAGGCCATCTGCGCGCCCCGGTTTCCGGCGGTGTAGAGCGGCTTAAGCAGCGGGAACAGCTCGTTGAAAAGGACGCTGCCTCCAAGGGTGCCCAGCAGGAAAACGAGCGCATCGATCCGGCCGGCGGCGAGCCCTGCGGCCGCCGTTCCGGGACACCAGGCGCCCATGACAAACCCGACTCCGAACAGCAGGCCGCCCGCGATCTGGGCGCCGTAGAGGGTCGGCATGAGAAAGATCTGATCCAGCTGTATCCATCCGAATCCGATCAGGTAGGAAAGCCCCAGCAGGGCGGTGAGCACCGCGGAGAACATCACCTTCACGACGGCCATATCGGTGAAGTAGAAGACGCCGGCCAGCCGACGCGAACTGCTGAAGCCGGCCCGCTCGAGCGCGAAACCGAAGCCGAACCCGATCAGCAAGGCGAGGAAAAAGGCGCGGGAGGTGTCGAGCGCGTCCAGGCTGAATAGGGTGTTAATCATGCCATTGCCCTCTGACAAACCAGGCCGCGGCATATCCGCCGGAAAAGAGGCAGAGCAGAAACACGAGACTTCCGGAGAGAAGCAGCGCGCCGCCGCTCAGGGCCTGGCCCGAAGTGCACCCTTGGGCCAGGCGGCTCGCGAAGCCGACAATCACGCCGCCCGCGAGGGCGTACCAGAGCCGGCGACTCGCGGAGGCGGCGGCTCCCCGTTCGATCTGAAGGCGGATCCGGTTTGCAAGGATCGCCGAGAAGAGCGCCCCGATGAAAGTGCCCGCGAACATGAACACGAGATAGTAGTTCAGGGGCTTCGCGCCCCATTTTCCGAAATAGTCGCTGCCCAGTGTGTGGGAGGGGGCCACGCACACGGAGAGCGCCGCGCCGATGCGGGCGATGCCGCTCGACGCGCCCAGCCCGGCGCCGAGGATGACAAAGGAAGCCAGAAGCACCAGCCCAAGCAGAACCCCGGCCAGGTAGGGGTTCGAGTAGGGGCGGGAAGCTGCGGCCGTGCTGCGATCTTCCGATTTCATGTCCGTATAGCCTTTCATGGAGTTTGTTGCCCCGGCGCGCCCGCCGAAGGCGCGCCGGACAGTTTCATGCGCTTGCTCGCGTACCCGATCTACTTGGCGGCGGGTGGTGGGGCCAGGTCCTTTGGGAGCTTCTTCGTGCAGAAAAACCAATCGTAGCACTTCACGTCCTTCTCCACGTTCTCCACCCTATCCTTGGCGGCACCGCACGATCCGGGAGGAGGGACGATGACATCGTCGCCCGGCTGCCAATCGGCAGGCGTGGCGACCTTGTTCGCGTCCGATGTCTGCATCGCCAGGAGCAGCCTCTTGATCTCCTGGAAGTTCCTGCCGTTGGATAGCGGGTAGTAGATCAAGGCGCGGATCTTCCCGTTGGGATCGATGAAGAACACGGCCCGCACCGCTTTGGTGTCGTCAGCGGTAGGCTGCAGCATCCCGTATTTCTTGGACACCTCCATTTTGATGTCCACGATCAAGGGGAAGGTCACCTCCACGTTCTTCATGCCTTTGTAATCTAGCTTCTCCTTGATTGTCCTTAACCACGCGATGTGACTGTACAAGCTGTCAATCGACAGCCCCACCAGCTTGCAGTTCAAGGCTTCGAACTCGGGCATCATCGTTGCGAAGGTCATGAATTCCGTCGTGCAAACCGGCGTGAAGTCCGCCGGATGGCTGAACAGGATCACCCATTTCCCTTTGTAGTCGTCAGGGAAGTTGATCGGTCCCTGCGTGGTTTCCGCCTTGAAGGCAGGCGCGGACTCGCCGATCAGAGGGACACGAACGATAGAACTCGCTTCTTCGGCTCGCACGGAGATCGCAGCCAGAAGCAGCGTTAGGCCCAGGATAGTCATCTTCATTTCACTCACTCCCGTTATTCTATTTGTTTTGTTCCAAGCCATTCAATGAGCGCAGGCACAAGATGTAGTTCCCCTATAGCGGCCTCCCTTCGCTTAAACGGCCTTCCAACAGACGTCACTTATTTTCTCGCGCATCCGTCTATGCTTTGCGCAGTGTCTGGTATGCCCGGCGCCCGGTTTCCTGGCTAGCACCCGGCGCTTTTCTTTTTCGGCGTTTCAGGAGCAGCCGGCACCGGCCCGGGCGCCCCAGGGTTCAGGGTTGGGACCGAAGCCGGAGCCGGTTCACTGCCCGGCGGCAGGGGCGTGACAGAATCGTTCCAGTAGGCTTCCAGTCCTCCATAGAGAACCTTGATGGGCCGCTGGGTCTTCTGCGCGAGAATGCCGCCTGCGGCCATTGCGAGCGAGCCGTCTCGATCGACGAGGATTAAAGGAACATTGCCGTTGAGATACGCCGGATTGGCGATCACTTCTCCGATGTCCGCATTGAGAGAGCCGGGCAGGCTGAAGTCCGCATATAGGGCCGGCGGGCGTATATCGACGATTTCACACGTGCCGGGGAGGTCCATCAGCAGGCGTTTAAGGTCCGGGGCCGACATGCGTTCCGGCATTCTCGGGGCGACGCTGATGGGCGCTGCCGAGGAGGGGGCTGCCGTGGTCGCGCGCGCGATCGGGCACGCGGCTGAGGCGCCCAGCGTTGGAAAGCCGTCTTCAACCCAGGCCTCACTGCCGCCCTCCATGTTAAGGACGGTCTTGAATCCCATTTTCTGGAGCACGGCCGCTCCCAGGCTTGAGCGATAGGCGGAATTGCATACCGTGAGGACCGGCATGTCTTTGGACAGGCGATGGCTGTCCGCGAACAACTTGTTTAACGGGATGTTCAGCACGTTGCCGATTCGCAGCCCCATCCATTCGCTGGGGAGACGGACGTCCACGATGACCGGCGCCGCGCCCGACTTCATCTGTTGATACAGGTCCTTGGGCTTTACCAGTGTGAGGGAGTCGACAGGCAGCCCGGCTTTCCTCCAGGCCTCCGGACCTCCTTGGAGGAAGCCGGAGGGCGAGTCATAGCCTATGCGCTTCAGGCGGAAGGCGGCCTCCTGGATTTCGCCATCCGACCCGACCAGCACGAAGGGCTCGCCCCAGGGGATCATGATGCCGGTCCAGGTTTCGAAGCGGCCGCGAATGCCAATGTTGATCGCATCCGCAGGATGTCCGGCCGCGAAAGGCTGGGTGTTGCGCACATCCACGAGCCAGGCGCCGTTCTTGGCCCGAGCGGAGACCTCTTCGGCGGGCAGCGCCGGCGGAGCGGGTTTCGTCCAATCCACGAGCGGCGGGCCATCGTGGTTCATTTTGGCATTGTGTTTAAAGTAGGGGGGGGCGTCGGGCAGTCCGTCGATGACGGCCATGATATATGAAGGCAGATCCGGGTGCTGCAGGTAGGGGTTTGAATGGCGCTGCTCGCCGATCGTGGAGA
>CAXNFL010000043.1:0-11284 GCA_964201555.1 Kiritimatiellia bacterium | reverse complement strand
GGCCGTGATCATGGCGCCGCTGCTGAGTCCGGCTTCCACGACGACCACCCCTTGTGAAAGACCGCTCACAATCCGATTGCGGATGGGGAACGTGGTCTTATCCGGCTCCCGGCCCAGCTGAAACTCGGAGATCACGGCGCCGGAGGCGGCGATCTCCTCGGCCAGCGCGCGGTTTTCGGGCGGATAGATGTCATGCAATCCGCCGCCCAGGACGGCAATCGTGCGCCCGCCCGCCTTTAACGCGCCCTGGTGCGCGCTCGTGTCGATTCCGCGGGCCAGGCCGCTGACCACCGTAAAGCCCGCCCGGGCGAACTGCGCGGCGAAGGAAGAGGCGCACTCGCGGCCGTAGGACGTGGTGTGGCGGGAGCCCACAATGGCCACGGCATGGCGATCGCGCGGGTCCAGCGTCCCCTTGATGTACAGGGCCAGGGGCGGATCGTAGATGTTCCGCAACGGCTCGGGATAACCGGCGTCGGCCGGCGTCACCAGCTCGGCGCCCAGCTCGGCCGCCCGCTCGATTTCAGCGGCGGCATTCACCTTTTTGCGCGCCGCGACCAGCTTCTTGATGATTTCCGTCCCCGTGCCCCGGATCGCCAGCAGCTGGCGGGCATCGGCCTCGAAGATGGCGGAAGCCGACCCCAGCGTTTCGGTCAGCAAGCGGACGGTCACGGGCCCCACCTCGCGAATGAGGTTGAGGGCGATATAAGCCTCGCGTTCTGAAAGCATGAAACAACTCCGGCAATGACCGGAGAACGCGCGGAAATGTCAGTGCCGGATTTATAGCGACAATACGCTCTTCAAGGCAAGCGCAAACAGTCCAATCCTCGCCTAAGACAGAAGATGACACAGCGGGTTGAGGTGTTTCGGCGTTAAGGCGCGGCCGTTTTCGGGCTGATCCGCCTTCAGGCTAGAGGAGTCGGGACACGAGTCCACGCCTCCTCGCCTTCAGGCGGCTGAGCCTCGAAACCGGACTCGCGCCTTTCCGCTAATCGAAACACCTCAACGACTTGCCTTCGCTCGCCCCGCCCGAAGCGGGCGCGGGCGGCTCGCGAGAGGTTCCCGTCTATACGCCCGTCAACAGGGTTCCTAAACGCTTATTTGAGCTGTTTTTACAGGGCTTATCTGCGTGAAACAAACTCGCGCGCCGCCCGTGCGTGCTCGACAGAGCCGCGGGCGCGCGATGGCTCTCGGGTGCGGCGTTCCGTTAGCCGGAATATGGCGAGGCGATTTTCCGATGATGAGGGGCGACGGCGAAGCGACGTGGAATAATGGTCCCGGCGCTTCCAGCCGTCGCCCCTCAGGGCGGAAAAGCGGCCGCCAGATTCCGGCCGGAACGCCGCACCCCCGCTGGTAACCCGCCGCCCAACTCCGCATCGACCAATTCTATACAGAGTCTAGTGCTGTCATCATTATGGCCTTGCTGCATCCCGACCTGCGAACAATGCCTCTCGACTCTGTCAATCCAGCCAAACAGAAAGCTTAGGCGAGGATTTGGGGAACAGCGTGGACTCTCATATTCCGATATCCAGCACCCGATAGACGCGATTATCGGGAGCCCCCTCGTCAAGATCCAGCCACATCAAGTAGCCCGTCGTGGCCCGGATCATTGACGTATCGAGCACCCACGTCGCCCCCTCGTCGTCCGAATGATAGACGGAATAGATCCGATTGCGATTGGCCGGCAGGCCGAGCAACCAGAGCCCGTCATACAGGCCCTGATGCACGTTCGACATCGCCCCATTCACGAGGCCCGGTCCGCTTACGGGAGTCATCACCGCCCACGCCCCGAATGCTGCCGGGCGGGTCTTGGCCTGCTTCTTGTAAGCGACATTGTAGACCAACCGCACCACCAATTGCGAACCGGGGGGCAGCACGCAAGGAATCTCCCTGATCGCCGCCTTGCTCACGGGATCCTGACCGGTCTTGTTTATAAGCCAGTCTGCATTGTCAAGCCCCAACGCCCGTATCCGAACACCATCGACCATCTGCCCGGTCCGGTTCTCCAGGGTCAGTTCCTGCGCCACCACAGAACCCGCATTAGTCAAAACCGTATTCGCCACAATCGCCACAGGCCCCCCGGCCCGACGCAGGGTTGTCTCGTAGGCGACCCGATAGCCCGTTCGGGGATGCGTCAGCGTCAACGTAACGGCGGCCTCCGTGTTTGTCTTCCACAGGTATTGCAGGCTCAACACCCCGGCCGAGAGCCCCGCCTTGACCGCATTGGTATCCGAGGATTTCACCTTCAGCAACGCGTCGCCCGTCATCAGGTCGGAAACCATGAAATCCTGGGAGACGCCCTTGGAAACCGGCACAGCGCTGAGCAGGTTTTTAAACGCCGGCATCCCGGCGCCCGTCTGAACCTTCATCTGCTCAGACCAGGCGCCCACGCTGCCGTCGGACATCAGGCCCCTGACGCGGTACCAGTATGTCTTACCCGACAGAAGGTTGGTGACAAAACATTCAGGATTATTGACGACATACCGCCGCTTGTAGCCAGGCGCGAACTGCGGAAAGCCTTCGACTTCCAACGTCACGCTCAGCTCTCCCTCGGGCGCCCCCTCTTCAGCCCATTTCCACCGGGCGATGAAGTTCTTCTTGCCGATCGTCCGGGGGGGCAGGACCTGGGGGGCGATGGGTCCGAAAATGACAGCAACGCTCTTGTCCCCGTTCATGGTAATGGAAGCCGGGTTATTCGTGTCGATCAAATCACCGGAATATCCTTTCACATAATAAGCCCCCTCGGGAACGGCTGTAAGGGTGACGTCCGTTCCGTTATCGTAAAAGGGCAGATCGGGAACAAGGTCCACAGTCCCATACCGGGAGGCTATCGTAAGGGTGAAGTCGTCATCGACCTCGGCTGCCTCCACCACGGCAGCGTCCAGCCCGGGCCCGCTGCAGCTAATTGAAGCCGTCCCGTTCTGGTTATCCCCGTTATCCTCTGCGGCGGCCAGGGTGACGGCCTGGTAAGTGTCCCAGTTTGATGTGGAAAAGGTCAGGTTGGAGGTGCCCGAAACGGCAATGTCTTCATCCCCAGACGTCCGCCCAGCGACTACGACCGTATCGCCGGTAGGTTGGGCGCTCAGCTTGACCTGGAAGTTAGTCACGCCACCCTCTGGAACCGATATGCTCACCCGATCCATCAACAAAGTGACCACGTTCATGATAAAGTTAGCGGTCACGCTCTTGTTGCTATCCATGGCCAAGGAGACGGGATTCGTCGTTCCTCCGGCATCCCCACTCCATATGGCGAAGTGGTACCCAGCCTTTTCAGTGGCGGTCAACATCACCTCCAGGCCGTTATCGTACAGGGCCGCATCGGGATTCTTGACAACAGAACCGTTAGTAGATATCACGGTCAGCGTATAATCGTCATCGATTTCAGTGGCATCCACGGTGGCGTCGGCAAGCTCGGTACCACGGCAGGTTATGGTAGCCGTTCCATTCACGTTATCGCTGTTATCTTCGCCTGCAAACACCGTGACCGTCTGATAATTTGCCCAGTTGCTGACAGTGAAGGAAAGCGATCCGCCAGTGGTGACGCTGACATCTGCATCGCCCGACGTCCTGCTTACGGCAATAACGGTGTCGCCCGTCGGCTGAGCGCTTAACTTCACCTGGAAATTGGTCGAGTAGCCCTCTGGAACAGATATCGATGCTCGATCTGTGAGGACGGTGACGATGTTCAACGAGAACGACGCCGTCACACTCGAATTACTGGTTATCCTTAAAGAAACAGGGTTTGTGACACCCTCAGCGGCTCCACTCCAGCCCGTGAAGTGATATCCGGCGGATTGGGTAGCTTCCAAGGATACAGAAGTGCCATTGTCGTATAGAGGACTGTCAGGGTTCTTGGCGACGGCTCCATTGATCGCCGTTACTGCCAGCGTGTAGTCGTCGTCGATCTCGATGGCGGTGACGACCATATTGGTAATATCAGCACCGCTGCACGTGATGGTAGTCGTGCCATTTGAATTGTCTTCGTTATCCTCTGCGGCCATCAGTGTAACGCTCTGATAAACGTCCCAGGTATCGGTCGCAAAGGTCAAGTTGGTTCCGGCGGTGGGTGTTATGTCGACGTCTCCAGATGTCCACGCGACGACAACTACCGTATCCCCTGTTGGCTGAACGTTCAGCTTCACCTGGAAGTTAGTAGACGAGCCTTCCGGCACAGAAACGCTGGCCCGATCCGTCATGACCGTAATCACGTTCAACACGAAATTAGCCGTCACGGACTTATTGGAGTCCATTGTCACGGAAACCGGGCAATTCGTGCCTGAGGCATCGCCGGACCAATCGACAAAATGGTACCCGGCACTCTGGATGGCCGTAAGGACTGCGGATGATCCATTGTCATAATAGGCCGTGTCGGGGTCTTTGGTAACGGTTCCGTTAAGGGCCGTCACAGAAAGAGTGTGATCGTCATCAATTTCTGTAGCGGTAACGACGGCGTTCGTAACCCCAGCACCACTAAGGGTAATGGCGGCGGTGCCGTTGGCATTATCGTCATTGTCTTCAGCAGACGACAGGGTCGCAACCTGATAGGAATCCCAGTTGACGGTCGAGAAGGTCAAACTGGACCCGCCCGAGACAGCAATGTCCGGATCGCCGGCCGTTCGCGAAACCGTCACCACCGTATCGCCAGTCGGCTGGGCGCTTAGCTTGACCTGGAAGTTAGTCGTTCCTCCCTCGGGCACCGACACCGCGGCCCGATCGGTTAAAACCGCAATCTCATTCAGGGCGAAGTTAGCGGTGACACTCGCAGTATTGGTTATGGTTACGTTTACGGGGTTATTCGTACCGGCAGCATCGCCAGACCAACCCGTGAAATGATAACCCGCATCCTGAACGGCCGTCAGCGATACCGATGAATCCTTGTCGTAGTAAAGCGTGTTCGGGAGTTGAGTTACTGTTCCATTCGGAGCTGTCACGGCCAAGGTGTGATCATCGTCGATTTCTGTGGCTGTAACGATGGCGTTTGTGATCCCGCTTCCACTGCAGGTGACAATGGCCGTGCCATTCTGGGCATCGCCATTATCTTCGATCGCAGCCAGAGTGACCGTCTGGTACGTGGCCCAGTTCGTGGTCGAAAACGTCAGGTTCGAGCCCCCTGAAACGCTAATGTCGGCATCCCCTGTGGAGCCCACGACCACAACGGTGACGCCCGTTGGCTGGGCGCTCAGCTTGACTTGAAAATTGGTCGTACCGCCCTCTGCGATCGAAATGGACGCCCGGTCCGTCAGCACCGTTACAACGTTAAGCACGAAGCTGGCCGTGACACTCGTGGTGTTGGACACGGTAAGGTTTACTGGATTATTCGTATCGGCAACGGCTCCGCTCCATCCCGTGAAGTGATACCCGGCATCGGCCGTGGCAGTCAACGTGACCAGCGATCCATTAGCATAGAGCGCCTGGTCCGGGTCCTTGACAACGGCGCCGTTGGTCGCGTTCACCGTCAGTGTATATGTCGCATCGCTCAGCTGACTCACTCGCACCACGGTCCCCGTGGAAACTCCCAGCGTATTGGATACGACGCACTGGTATTCATCTGCGCCGCTCTGCGGGCCTGTTGACTGAAGTACGAGCTTGTCGGCCCCTTCGATATCGACGCCGTTCTTCTGCCATTGATAGCAAAGAGGCCACCGCCCCACCGCCTCCGTCCTCAGGAAAAAGACTGAGCCCGCCGCTACCGCCAGGCTCGATCCAACCGGCGCGATGACCGGTTTGCCCACGCCCAGCAATGCCATGCTGTAAGCCTGTCCCGCGGCGACTCCCACCACATTGCTCAACCCGGCAGGCACTGTGGATGGCCCATTTACATAACCCCATCCCACGACAGAGCCGTCGTTCCGCAACACCAGGTTGTGATCGCCATTTGCCGCGATCGCTATCACATTGCTCAAACCCGCCGGTATCGCCAACTGCCCCAAAGCCGAATAACCCCATGCGTCCACCGTTCCGTCGGCCTTCAAGGCCACGGAGTGATTGCTTCCCGCAGCAATGGCCACCACATTGCTTAGCCCGGTCGGCACCGTGCACTGACCGAGATCACTTTTGCCCCAAGATGCGATCGTTCCGTCCGCTCGCAACGCCACACTGAAGTCATACCCTGCCGACACGGCCACCACGTTACTCAAACCAGCCGGCACCGTGCACTGACCAGACGTATTCGTACCCCAGGCCGCCACTGTCCCGTTCTTTAAAAGCACCAGATCGTGCCGAACCCCCGGACAGACCGCCACCACATTGCTGAGTCCCGCTGGAACGGCCAATAACACCTGGCTTTCTTGGCCCCAGACCGCTAAGGTTCCATTCGCACACAAGGCAATGTTGTTATGCGAACTCGCTTTTGCCGAAACCACCTGCGCCAACCCTGCCGGGACATTCGTCTGCCCAAAGTCGTTTCCGCCCCAGGCCGCAACGGTCCCGTCCGCTCGCAACGCTGTCGCGTGATGATCGCCCCCGCCAAGCCCTACCGCATTAGTCATATCTCCCGGCACTGAAATCTGTCCGTAGGCGTTATTACCCCAAGCCACAACATTAGGCACAGGGATTATACCCTCGTCGAACCTATCGCTGAAGTCAGTCTTGTCGTAGTTCCAGATTTTTAAGTTGTCGAACGTAACACGACCGGTGACAAGGTTCTGCTGCGCCAGTAATCCGAATCGCGTAATCAGAGAAGGATCGACCAAACCGGTACCGTTTGTGAATGAACCTGAGGACGAGTTCAATATCCCATCGACAAATGTTGCGATCTTGCGAGTGCCGCCGGCGACAGAAGAAATTCCAGCCCCGTTCCAGGTCATCGCATAATGATGCCAATTCGTTATGGCGCCTCCCGATATTGCGTTCGCGTAGGTCCATGAGCCAAAACTACCTGTGCCCACGGTACCATATTCACCACGAGCGCACAGTCCGCCGTTTCCAACACCATCGTTGGCGCTGAAAAACATCAGGAAAGCGTCGATTGTCCCAGGTGCCCCAACGCCGATAAACCCCGGGGTGGCACCCGCCAGCGGCATACTGTCGGGAAAGTCGGAGAGTTTCGCCCAGAGTTCGAGGCACCCGACGGTCGTTGTCAGAGCGTTGATTGGAAATGCACACCCGAATTGCTGCTGCATGTTCAGTTCGATGGCGTTCCCGAATCGGCCAGGAACGAAAAGGCCGGCGTTCCATGTGCCGCCTGGCCCCACGTCGCTTTGCATCACTTCGTTGGTCGACCCGAGTCGGTTCCACAAGACGGGGGCTGCGCTATTTGTAGCGCTATGGCCCTCGATCGTCATTGCCGCAATTAATGCCGCCGCTAACACTGTTCTCTTCGCGATGTCGCTCACTTTTGCCCCGCTATTGCCGAGAGAACTTTGAATGAATAATAGGCACTGCTTTGTGGCTAAATTCGAGACAACCTCTCGATGAGTATCGTAGATGCATGCTGTACCGAATAGCAAGAGATTATTCGGTGTGTCAAGCGGTGTCGAGGCTCTATGAAAATCCGACCTCGTGGAATCATTGGAAATGTCCCCATAACGTTCATTGTTCCCTGGAAAACGCCCCATTGCCCATGCCTCCCGTGCCTAAATCCGTGACTCCAAGCAGCTTTTCACACAAGCCGTGTAGTCAGCATAAGTCTGCGGAAAATCTATCGAGTTGCTTCAGGCAACATTTCATTTCCATCGAGTCTTGACATTGCCCTTGATTTCCATGGCCCGTTCCGGCAACCTGTACGGGCCATGGCAACAACCGAAAAAAAACTATCACTGGAAGTGCTCGCCTCGCTGTGCAAGCGGCGCGGGTTCATCTACCCGAGTTCCGAAATCTACGGCGGCCTGAACGGTTTCTGGGACTATGGGCCCCTGGGCTCCGAGCTCAAGCGCAATCTCAAGGACACCTGGTGGGCCTCGATGGTCCGTTTCCGGGACGACGTGGTGGGCCTCGAAGCCACCATCATCATGCACCCCGACATCTGGAAAGCCTCCGGCCATGCCGAGGGATTCGCCGATCCGATGGTCGACTGCAAAGCCTGCAAAAAGCGCTTCCGGGCCGATCAACTCTGCGAAGAGCAGGGCAAAGTGCTGGGTAAGACGGCCACGGGCTTCTCCCTTCCTCCCGGCATCGTCTGCAGCGCCTGCAACTCCAAGGACCTGACAGAGCCGCGCGCCTTCAACCTGATGTTCAAGTCGTTCGTGGGCCCCGTGGAGGACGCCTCCTCCACCGTGTTCCTGCGCCCCGAAACGGCGCAGGCCATCTTCGCGCAGTTCAAGAACATCCTGGACACCAGCCGGCAGTCCGTTCCGTTCGGCGTGGCCCAGATGGGCAAATCGTTCCGCAACGAGATCAATCCGCGCAACTACACCTTCCGCTCGCGCGAGTTCGAGCAGATGGAACTGGAGTTCTTCATCCGGCCCGACGAAGCCATCGAGATGATCTTTGGCCGCGTCATCACCCTGGACGACCATCCCAACCTGTCGGGCGAGCCGCAGCCCGCCTGGGGCTGGGAGGTGTGGCACAAGTATTGGGTCGAGCAGCGCGTGACCTGGTACCACAGCGTCGGCCTGCCGGCCGACTCGCTGGTCGAATACTGGCAGGGCAAGGAAGAGCTGGCGCACTATGCCCGCGCCTGCGTGGACATTCAATACGCGTTTCCCTTCGGCGTCCAGGAGCTGGAAGGCATCGCCGCCCGGAGCGATTTCGACCTGACCCAGCACCAGGTTCACAGCGGCAAGTCACAGGAAGTCTTCGACGAGCCGCTCAAGCTGGCCGCCGCCAAGCTTGATGAAGCCGCCCGCGAAGCCTTCATGGTCGCTGTCGCCGCCCGGTGGGAAGCCGCCGGAAAGTCGGCCGAAGCCGCCCGCGCCTTCTGCGCCAAGCTGTTCGAAGGGCGATTCATTCCCCACGTCATCGAGCCCTCGGCGGGCGCCGACCGACTGGCCCTGGCGATCCTGTGCAACGCCTACGTGGAAGAGTGGGTGCCGGACGGGAAAACCGAGGGGGGCATCCAGCCGGCCATTCCCGGGCAGATGCCGCCGAAAGGCTTTGAAGCCCGCACGGTGCTGCGCTTCTCCCCCCGCATCGCGCCCATCAAGATCGCGGTGTTTCCGCTGCTCAAGAACAAGCCGGAGCTGGTGGCCAAGGCGCGGGAAATCTACAATCTCCTGCGTAAACGCTGGATGTGCTTCTGGGACGAAACGGGGGCCATCGGCCGCCGCTACCGCCGCCAGGACGAAGCCGGCACCCCGTTCTGCATCACCGTGGACTTCGACACGCTGACTGCCGATACGGTCACGTTGCGCAATCGCGATTCCATGAAGCAGATCCGGCTGCCCGTAGCCGGTCTGGTCCAGGAACTGGAGCAGCGGCTGGACAAGGCCACGCTCGATCTTTAGGCCGTCCGGAAAGGGACCATGACGATCCCCGAAATCCTCAAGCAAGTGGAAGCCGGAACGCTTTCGGCCGAGGCCGCGCTGGAATCCCTCCAGCAGGGCGGCGAAATCAACCTGGGCTTTGCCCGGGTGGATACCGACCGCCATCGCCGGCGCGGGCTGCCGGAGGTGATCTTTTCCCCCACCAAGACGCCGGACCATGTGGCGCAGATCGCCGAGGCCCTGGCCAAGGCCGGCCAGAACGTTTTCGCCACCCGCGCCAGTCATGCACAATACGAAGCCGTCAAGGCCCGTCTTCCCGGCGCCGTTTTCCACGAGATGGCCCGCGCCATCACGGTGGATGTGGTCCCCCTGCCCGAGCCAAAAGGGCTTGTGGCCGTGCTCACGGCGGGTACGACCGATATCCCGGTGGGCGAAGAGGCGGCGCTGACCGCGGAGCGCATGGGCGCCCGGGTCGAGCGTATTTTCGACGTCGGCGTGGCGGGGTTACACCGGCTTCTCAAGCATGTCGGCCATCTCCGCTCCGCGCGCGCCCTCGTGGTAGTGGCCGGCATGGAAGGCGCCCTCCCCTCGGTCGTCGGCGGACTGGTCGCCCGGCCGATCATCGCCGTTCCGACCAGCATCGGATATGGCGCCAACCTCCAGGGAATCGCCACGCTTCTGGCCATGCTCAACACCTGCGTGCCCGGCATCACGGTCGTGAACATCGACAACGGATTCGGGGCCGGCGTGGCGGCGGCCATGATCAACCAAACTGGGGAAAAGGATTAGCTTTTCGGCGCGCAAGGGACTGCGCGCCCTACCTGCAGTCTGTATAAACAGGTAGGGCGGCCAGTCCCTTGGCCGCCGCCATGATATAAACCGAACAACATTATGGCCCAAGTAACAACCGTGAACCCCTGAACCTATGAACCTATGAACCTCTTATTCTTCGACAGTGTCGGCGGCGCCAGCGGCGATATGATTTTGGCCGCACTCATTGATTTGGGAGTAGATCGCATCTGGGTTGAAGACGAGTTAAACAAACTCGGCATCGGCACGTTCCGTCTGAAGACGGACGCCACCACGGATAAGGGCATCCGCGGCTTGCGCCTGACCATGGAATTGCCGGCGGGGAAGATTGAGAAGGGACGCAAAGGGACGGAAAACGACTTAAGGGACCACGCACACGACCATGGTGTAAAAAACTTCCTGAACCGGTTGACGGGCCACTCCCATTCGCACGAGCATGCGCATCCCCATAACCACGACGCGCACGCCGGCCAGCGCGGACTGCCTGAAATTGAAGCCATTCTCAGGGCAGCCCCCCTGCCCCCGCCGGTTTTGGAAAAGTGCCTGGCCGTGTTCGGCCGCATCGCCGACGCCGAGGCCAAGGTGCATGCCACCACCCCCGACAAAATCCACTTCCACGAAGTCGGCGCGCTGGACTCCATCGCGGACATTGTCGGCTGCAACCTCTGCCTGCACCGCCTGGCCGTGGATCGTATCGCGGTGGGGCCGCTCCCCATTGGACAGGGCACCGTCAAATGCGCCCACGGCATCCTTCCCCTCCCCGCGCCGGCCACCGTCGAACTGCTGACCGGCTTCCCCGTCTATGCCGTCGATGAAACGAAAGAGACCGTCACTCCCACCGGCGCCGCCCTGCTGACCGCCTGGAAAACCGACGACCGGCCGCCTGCCGCGGGCTGTTGGACCAAAGTCGGGCATGGGCTTGGAACGCATGCCTTAAAGGATCGCCCGAATCTCTTGCGCGCCTTTCTGTACCAGGAGGCCGAACAATCCGCCGGCGCTGACGATTGTTTGGTCCTGGAGTGCAACCTTGACGATATGACTCCGGAACTGGTTGGCGGACTGACCCTGAAGCTTCTTGAAAAGGGGGCGCTCGACGTATTCACCACCCCGATCCA